>JAHDKR010000118.1 GCA_018436785.1 Synergistaceae bacterium
CATCTACCCCGGTGGCCAGCGGAAACTACGTCCCGCCAACAGGTGAATATGAAGGTGGGGAATCGTCTGTCCCGCTTTTGCTCCGCAGTTGACCACAAGCCTGTATCCCTCGTTGTCAAGACCAAAGGATGAAGCGATGCGGACGGCGCAATCAAGGACTTTCGACCACACTTCGGGGTTTTGAACGTCGGCAGCCGATTCAACATGCTCTTTCGGTATTACGAGAAGATGATGCGGAGCCTGAGGGGAGATATCGCGAATCACAAATACAGCATCATCCTCGAAGACTTTTTCCACATGCACTGCTCCCGAAGCCATTTCGCAGAAAAGACATTTTCCGTCCAAAAATCCCACCTCACAACGTGACAGTATTCTATACCAGATTTTGAGCGCGCACAATAGACTGCGCCCAAACTCGTACGGCAGATGACACATGATTTTCAGCGAGCATCTTCACCCGGCCATACGCCCATACGGGAACTTTCCTGTCTTTGAGAATCCGCAGCAGCGGCGCCAAGACTTCGTCTTCTTCTCTCTTGAGCAACCGAATGAGCGTCAGATCGTCGGGAAGCGACTTCTCCGACCATCGGGAGAGCGCTTGCGAAAGAACCCGCGGAGAAGGGTGGGACAAAAGTTTTCGTACAACGGACATCTTCACGGGCAGAATAGACGCCCACCGCAGCAGAGCGAGCGCGGAAGCCTCCGAGAGCAGGAGACTTCGTGCGCTCAAGGCGGCGGCAATATCCCCCTTCTGCTCCTCGGAGAAATCCAGGAGAAAAAGGTGCTCCACTGTATCGTCGTCGGGAGACCACATTCGAAGCATCTCTATCAAGGAGGAGAAAACGTTTTTCTCCACAGGGCGTCCGGCAAGAGCTCCAAGCGCAAGCACACGCACTCCGGGGTGAGTGCTCAGGAGACGTTTCGACAGCGATGAAACTGTCCTTTTTTCATCCTTCCGCGTCGCTTTCTCAAGAATCCTGGCCATGGAGAGCTCCGCTTCCACCAGCGCTTTTTCGAGAAGCAGGTCCTGAACCCGTTTCGAGCTCTCTCGTTCCGCCTCTTCACGCCGATCGTTCTTCGGCCGCCGGGGAGGAGTTTTTTTCCACGAAAAGGGCGAACCTTTTCCGGCGTCCCCATGCGACTTCTTTTTTTTCAACGACTCGGAAATTTGCGCGGGAGTTGCGGACTTCAACTGCGCGTAGGCTGCGGCGATAGTTTCGAACTGTTTCGCCTTTTGCGGTCCGGCAATATCCGGATGGCAGGAGAGCGCAAGCCTGCGGAACGCCGAGCGGATTTCCCTCAGATGCGCTCCGGGCTGGACCCCTAGTATCTCGAAACAATCCGTCAACTCGATAACAACGCTCATTTCTATCGCACAACCCTCTCCATTTCCGAAATCATCCGTTCCAGCGAGTCAAAAGCCTCGGAGGAATAATCTCCGTCTCCAAGGGTTTTCATCGTGCGCAGCAACGCCGCTCCTCGCGCCTGCTGCGCCGGGGAAAGCGATACGGAAAGACGCGCAAACCGCCTTTCGAGCCCCTTCGCCTCCTCGGTCGTCTCCGTAGGTGAAGGAGGGACGCCCTCTCCAAGCTCAAGAGGCGCGATAGAGGAAACTCTTCCGTCGGAACGTATTATATCAATTCTTAAGAGCCCGTCCGAGTCTACCGAGAAGGAGAGCGTTATTTCTTCGTCTTTTCTCGCCTCGGGAGCCTGTACGGAAGCAATGATCCTTCGTGAGGAGCCTTCGCCCTGGAAAACGCTCATAGTGAACGGGCCATTGCCGACACTGTAGAAATGCCTTTCCGCACGAACAGGAAGATGCAAGCCTTTTTCCAGGAGCGTCACCGGAGTACCGTCGGCAGCCAATATTCCCAAGTCCTGCGAGAGGACGTCGATGAGGAGACGCTCCTTTGTAGGAGATATGCCGTAGAGAGCAGCGCCCGTAACGACGGACTCGTCGGGACATTGATTGAGATGTTCAGGCCTGGCGACACGCTCTTCCAGGAGAGCGCGAAGAAGCGGTATCCTGCTTCCTCCACCCACCAGCAGGAGCTTTGAAGGCTTGAACCTCATCCAGAGACGGCGCACCGCCGTCGTCACCTGCTCGATGGATGGACGAATCAGATCTTCGAACTCCTCGCGCGTTACGCGAAGAGAAGGGCAGGAAACTCCCGCCGGAGGCGTCCATTCACACGAAGCGCAGGAGGAAAGAGCAATTTTAAGAGATTCCGCTTCAGAAAGAAGCGCTCTCCACAAGGCGGAGTTGTCTTCAAGACGCGGCAGCTTCATCTTCTGGTTCAAACTGGATGCAAGAAGAATGTCAAAATCCCGCCCTCCCGAGGTAGGCAAACCGGCGCTCTCAAGCACCTGCCATACGCCGCCTTCGCTCTCCACAACAGAAATGTCCACAGTCCCCGCGCCGTAATCGAGGATGAGAAATTTCCCCATTATGCCGAATGCAAGCGCAGCTGCCGTCGGTTCGTTTACTATGCGAACGGATGAAAAGCCCGAGGAACGCGCCGTTCTTCCCATGGCAGATCGCTCCGCGAAGCTGAAAAAAGCGGGAACGGTAAGAACGCAGGAGGAGATAAAGGTTCCGAGGAACGCCTCGGCGTCCTCCCGCAACAACGTCAGCAGAGGAACAAGCACGTCTTCCGCCGTGTAGGAAGCGCGACCGCATCGTGCCCGCCATGGAGAACCAAGTTTTCGTTTCATGTCCCACCAGGTTGTGGACGGGTTTTTCATTTCACTTCGCGCCGCATCCTCCCCGGCGAGCCACCCCGATTGCGTCAAGGCCGTTACCGAAGGTGTTCGTGCTCCTCCCCAGCGGCTCGGTACCACCAGGACTCCCTTTCCCTTAACAGGGACTGCGGAGAGCGCATATCGCGTTCCAAGATCAATACCAAGGACAGGGGCGCTCATTGAATCAGGCGACCTTTCAAAGAATCATCACGTGAGCCGGTAATCCTGACAAGGATCTCATCTCCTGCTGAAAATTCAGGATCGGCTCCGGATTCCCCTCCTCCCGTCACGCGGAGAAAGGACGGAGAAAGCCCGCTAAATACCCATCCCGCGCCGTCGGAGGATTCGGGGGACGAGACGCTCTCCAAGAGCACCGGAACAGTTCGACCTATCCAGCGGGCACTGTATTCGAGCAACAATTTTTCTCCTGTTTCAAGAGCCCTCTTGCTTCTTGAGGAGAGCTCTTGAGGAGGCACTCTTCCAGGGAGAGAGAAGGCTTTCGTCCCTTCACGGGGGGAGAACGGGAAGACATGAACCTTCCCGAAGCGGCACTCTTCAAGGAAAGCAAGAGTCTCTGCGAATGCGCGTTCGTCCTCCCCGGGGAAGCCGACGAGCAAATCGGTACTGACGTGGACATCATCCCCGAGAAAAGCACGAACTCTTTGCACTATATCACGATACTCCGCCGTCGAATACCCTCTGTTCATAAGAGAGAGTACCCGGTCGCTTCCGCTCTGAAGGGGAATATGGAGATGCGGTTGGAAAGCGTGAGTTTCTGCAAGCGTTTCAAGCAGGCCGTCGTCGATTCCCAGAGGTTCGATCGAACCGAAGCGAAGACGGCGAAGCCCCTCGACCAAAGATACTTTTCTGACAAGCTCCGCCAAAGATATCTCACCGTACTCGCCGTACAGCCCCAGATGCACCCCGGTGAGCACGACCTCACGGCAGTCGGAAGAAACTATGGAACGAATCTCCTTCAGTACATCGTCCGGAGAGCGACTGACGGGAAATCCTCGAGCATAGGGAATTGCACAGTAGGTACAGAAATGATTGCAGCCATCCTGCACCTTGACGAAGGCGCGGGTATGAAGCAGCGGCTTCGCGAGGAAAAGAGAATCCCACTCCGTACTGTGAAGGACATCCTCCCGACATACCGAAAAACGCCGGGAATTATCCCCAAAGAGTTGTGCAAGAAGAAACGGAACATGCTGTTTTTTCCGGTTGCCGACGAGCAGATGAATCCCGAGCGACTGCGCCTCTTCCTCCGGAAGATTCTGCGCCCAGCACCCGCACGCGACGATAATCGCGCCGGGGGACGTTCGGCGTACCCGCCCGATCATCTGCCGGCATTTTTTATCCGCAACCGAAGTGACGGTACAGCTCACCAGAACCGCCGCATCGCAGTCGGGGGTGTCGCTCAGAATTGCTTCCGCCTCGGTGAAGGCATTGGCAAGAGCCTCGCCCTCGTATTGGTTGGACCGGCATCCAAGCGTGCAGATCCAGATTCTCTTACCGGCGAGATGGTGCAGCATAGGGTTCTACCGTTACCCCCCACCAGTCGCCAAGTGAGAGTTCGTCGATAACGCGCAATCCTGTTGCCTCAAGCGCAGCGCAGAAACGCTCACGCTCCTTTACAAGCAAACCTGAAAAAAGAGCGCGCCCCTTCTCCTTCAGTCGTGCGGGGACATTCGGAAGCATTTCGAGGAGCGGTTCGATAATAATATTCGCCATGAGGAGGTCGACGGTTTCGTCCATTCCGTCGAGAAGATTCCCCTCCTCAAGGTCCACCGTTCCGGAGGGGATTTCGTTCAGTCCCAGATTATGACTGATTTCGGAGAGCACAGCGGGATCGAGGTCCCGCGCCCTGACATGTCCGGCTCCCAGCTTGACCGCGGCAATGGAGAGGATGCCGGAACCTGCTCCGATGTCGGCGGCAGTGACTCCGGGGACGACAGTACGTTCCAGAAGCGTCAGCACAATTTGCGTGCTCTCGTGATACCCCGTGCCAAACGCGGACCCGGGATAGATATATAAGGGCATCCGGCCTTCGGGTTCGTTCCCTTTGTGCCAGGGAGCCAGAACGACGAGCCCTTCTCCTACTGCAAGAGGAGGGAAGGCTTCCTTCCAGTCGGTATGCCACTGTTTGTTCTCTATTTTCCCCATATCGGCGATCCTGACTTCCGGCCACGGGGACAGCGCCCCGCCAAGGCGTTCGAGCCAAAAACCCAGATCCTGGGAGCTGCGAAAGTATGCCCGCAGGAGGACGGAAGCTTCTCCGGCAGTCTCCTCTGAACCAATGCTTCCCGACATATCCGCAAGAGAGGCCAGAACCTCCTCGCTCCCGGGCCGCCCTTCCAGAGTGACATACCACCAGAAGCTTTCTGCCGAACTGTTCATGCCGAATTCCTCCCGGAAGATGAAATAAGGGAGGCTAGTGCAGCCTCCCTTTTCGTGCTGATAAAGAGTGTAGCAGAAGAAGCGTCGTTTTTACAGGGCGAATGCACTATTACTGAACGAGCGCTTCGAAAAAAACTTACCCTTCGAAGAGATTCCTGAAGAATTTCCCGAAAACCCCGGAATCCTCCACCGTGACATTCATCTCCCTGGCCAGCTCCTCAAGAAGAGCGCGCTGCTTCTCCGTCAGCTTCGTCGGCACATCCACCGTTACATGGACAAACAGATCTCCTTTGCCTCTGGGACCGCGAAGCCGCGGAACGCCCCTGCCGCGGAGAGTGAATACCTTCCCGGGCTGTGTCCCGGCAGGGATGTCCAGCGTCTCAGGCTCGCCGGAAAGCACGGGTACATCAACTGTACACCCCAGAGCGGCCTGAGGGAAAGATATGGAAAGACGGGTATGCAGGTCTCCGCCTTCTCGTTTGAAATCGGGGTGCTCCTGAACGCTCACGACGAGATAAAGATCGCCCGAGGTTCCTCCGTTTACCCCCGGCTCGCCCTCTCCGGATATTCGTAGCCTGGTTCCGGTATCCACGCCCGCCGGAATTTTCACCTCGACCTTGTGCTGCGTGCGCACCCTTCCCTGGCCTCCGCACTCCGGACACTTCTCCTTAATGATCTTTCCCGTGCCGTTGCACCGGGGACAGGCATTCACCGAGACAAACTGGCCGAAAGGCGTCTGCTGCCTGCTCTCCACCTGTCCGCGCCCGCCGCACTGTGAGCAGCTCTCGGGCGACGTACCGGCCTTCGCGCCTGTCCCGCCGCACGCGCCGCACGATTCCCAGCGCGGAATCTGAAAGTCTTTCGCCGCCCCGGTCGCCGCCTCCAACAGCGTGACTTCGACCTCCATCTCCAGGTCGGCCCCCCGTCGGGGAGCGTTTGGGTTCGCTCTTCGCCGCCCCATTCCACCGCCGAAGACGCTGTCGAATATATCGCCGAAGATGTCCCCCATGCCGCCGAATCCTTCGAACGGACTCCCTCCGCCCGGCATATCGCCCACGGTTCCGAACTGATCGTACTGGGTCCGCTTCTGGGAGTCGCTGAGCACCTCGTACGCCATGTTGATCTTCTTGAAACGCTCCTCGGCATCTTTGTTGCCCGGATTGGCGTCGGGGTGGTACTTTCGTACCAGCTGGCGGTAGGCTTTCTTTATGTCAGCGGCGGAAGCGTCCCGGGGCACCCCCAGTATTTGATACAGGTCGTCGGTCTCTCCTCCGCTGTACATACACGGTCACCTCCCCTACGCCTGGCCCTGGTCGCTGAACTCAGCGTCCACGGTGTCGCCGTCGGAGGCGCTCCCCGCCGTTCCGGAAGAGTCGCCCTGCTGCTGCGCCTGAGAATAGAGCCTGGTGGAGAACTCCTGGAGCGCCTTTTCGAGGCTCTCCTTCGCCGAGCGGATGGAGGCGAGATCATCACCGGAGAGAAGCCTGCGGAGCTCCTCCATTCCCGACGTGATTTTCCCCTTCTCTTCAGGGGTCATCTTGTCTCCGTTCTCCGAGAGAAGGCGCTCCGCCGCGTATGCGGCCCCGTCCGCTTCGTTCTTCGTCTCGGCCGTCTCACGCTTCTTCTTGTCCTCTTCTTCAAACTCCTCCGCCTGATTCTTCATCCGCTCGATGTCGTCCTTCGAGAGGTTCGACGAGTGGATGGAGATATTCTGCGCCTTGCCCGTCCCCTTGTCCTTCGCGCTTACGTTGAGAATACCGTTGACGTCGATATTGAAGGTGACCTCTATCTGCGGAATGCCGCGGGGCGCCGGAGGAATCCCGTCGAGGACGAATTTACCCAGCTTCACGTTGTCGGCGGCCATGGCTCGTTCTCCCTGGAGCACGCTGATCTCGACCTGGGTCTGATTGTTCCCCGCAGTGGTGAACGTCTGGCTCTTCGAAACAGGGATGGCGGTGTTGCGTTCGATGATCTTCGTGAACACGGCGCCGAGCGTCTCCAATCCGAGGGAGAGAGGCGTTACGTCAACGAGAACAATATCCTTGTGGTCGCCCGCGAGAATGGCTCCCTGAATTGCAGCGCCCGCCGCAACGCACTCGTCGGGGTTGATGCCCTTTGTAGGCTCCTTCCCGAGAAGCTCCTTGATCTTCCGCTGCACCATCGGCATACGGGTGGAACCGCCGACCAGAAGGATCTTGTCGATCTCCCCGGCGGACAGACCGGAGTCCTGAATTGCCTGGCGCGTGGGTTTCACCGTACGCTCCAGAAGATCGGCCGTCATCTCATCGAACCTGGCTCTGGAGAGGCTCATCTCAAGGTGCTTGGGGCCGGAGGCGTTCGCTGTGATGAAAGGAAGCGAAATCGTCGTCTCGGGCATCGAGGAGAGCTCGACCTTCGCCTTCTCCGCCGCCTCGCGGAGCCGCTGGAGCGCCATACGATCGTTCTTCAGGTCGATCCCCTCGGATTTGCGGAACTGCTCCACCATCCAGTCGACGACCCGCATATCCCAGTCGTCGCCGCCAAGGCGGTTGTCGCCGGCGGTGGCGAGCACCTCGAACACGCCCTCGCCAACGTCGAGGATCGACACGTCGAAAGTTCCGCCGCCGAGGTCGAATACAAGGATCTTATGCTCGCCCTGCTTGTTCTCTCCGTAGGCGAGGCATGCTGCCGTCGGCTCGTTGATAATGCGGAGCACTTCAAGCCCGGCGATCGCCCCCGCGTCCTTCGTCGCCTGGCGCTGCGCGTCGGTGAAATACGCGGGAACCGTGATCACAGCCTTCGTCACCGGCTCGCCGAGATAGTCCTCCGCGTCGCGCTTCATCTTTTGCAGGATCATCGAAGAGATCTCCTGGGGAGTATACTTTTTCCCGTCGACGGTAACTCTGTGGTCAGTTCCCATCTCACGCTTTATGGACATGATCGTCCTGTCGCCGTTCACGATAGCCTGGCGCTTGGCGAGCTGGCCGACAAGACGCTCTCCTTCCTTCGTAAACGCGACGACGGACGGGGTTGTGCGGTTTCCTTCAGCATTGGGGATTATTGTTGTAACGTCCCCCTCCTGAACAGCGATGCAGCTGTTGGTTGTTCCAAGATCGATTCCTACCACTTTCGACATATTTTTCTCACCTCGTAATAGTTTGAACAGAAGATCGTACTCCGCACAAGACATGGCAAAAGAGTGCACACGCTGTAAGAGCTCGCTCTGAATGTACTCGGGGGGACCGCCCCCTGCGGGAAACCGGCAGAAAAAGAAGCGGACGCGCTACCCCTTTTCCGCCGTAAGCGTATAAGAAGCTACCTTCACCTTCGCCGGACGGAGCACGCGTTCCTTCGTCCGATAACCGGACTGTATCTCCTCCATGACGATTCCGTTTTTTTCCGGGTCATCAGTCGCAACCGCAACTACTGCTTCGTGGTACTCCGGCGAGAAGACAGAGCCTATAGACGGGACAGCCTCGACGCCCATCGATTCCAGAACTGCGAGGAACTGTTTCCTGACCATGGCGACACCTTGAAGCACGCTCTTCCCGTCGATGTCCGGGGACACTGAAAGCGCGCGGTCCAGATTGTCGAGGACCGGCAGAAAATCAAGCGCCTTCTCTTCGGCGATCATCGACCGCTCTTTCTGACGGTCTCTGTCGACCCGTTTGCGATAGTTGAAAAAATCCGCGCGCGCTCTGGCCAAGGCCTCCGTCAGTTCAATTTTCTCACGCTCCGCATTCTGAAGCGCAGCAAGCAGCTCTTCCGGTGAAGGCGCAACCTCCTGACGAGCTTCCGGTTCGTCCCGGGAGACGCTCTCTTCGGTTGAAGCGGAGGCGACCCCCTCTTTTTCCAGCTCCGAAGAAACCTGATCGTTAACACTGCTCATTCGTGTCGCTCCTTTCATATAAAACTACTGGACGAGCATATCGTCCAAATCTTCAGCAAGGGTTTCCAGTATGGCAATCGACTTCTCGTAGTCCATACGGAGCGGGCCTATCAGCCCCAGGATCGCCCTGCGGCTCTGGCCGGATGCCGGCACGAGAACAAGAGAGAGCTGCTTCATGTCCTCTTCCGTGTTTTCATCTCCGATGGTAACCGAGACCCCCTGTTTTACACTATAGCGTTCGACCATCTCTGCAAGGGCCTGTTCCTGTTCAAGAAGAGAGAGCACCGTCTGAAACTTCCCTATATCCTGGAAATCGGGCAGGCTCAGGATATGTTGCGCGCCCCCTATGAACAGGCGGGAACTCCGCCTGTTCAAGAGCGCGTCCATCTGGACTATTGCCTCGCGGCAGGTATCCCAGACCCGCTCCAGACCGTCGAGAACATATCTGAAAAGAACATCGCGGACTTCGCTCCAAGAATGGCCCTCGGCTATGGTGGTGATACGGCGTCCAAGCTCGTCAAGCATGTCCTGAGAAAGCTCGCAGGGAAGCTGGATGTTGGAGTGATGCACCAGTCCGCCTTCAAGAACAATCAGAAGCAGCACAGTATTGCCTCCAAGGCGAAGGAAGCTCACCCGTTGGATCTGTACCTCTTCAAGCGCAGAGAGAGCCGCTACCCCCACATAGTTCGTCGCCTGCCCGAGGAGCCGGGAAACATAGGTGAGGATCGATTCGATCCCCTGTTTTCGTTCTCCGATCTCCCGCTTCCACTTCTCCGTCTCGGCGGGAGCGGTCCGCCTTCGCTGCATGATCGCATCCACATACAGGCGATACGCCTTCGACGTAGGCTGCCTTCCGGCGGACGTATGCGGCTGGTAGAAGTACCCCATCTCCTCCAGGTCGGCCATTTCATTTCGAATTGTCGCCGGACTGCATCCCCGGAGATACTTCTTCGAAATCGTCCGGGAGCCCGCGGGCTCTCCGGTCTGGATATACTCGTAGACAACGGAAAAAACAACTTCAAGCTGCCTCTCCGTAAGCATTTCGACACCTCCTCGTTGCGTTAGCACTCTTTCAATGTGAGTGCCAATGCATCGCTCCCGGAAGGTAGAGTAACAATCCATGATATGATTGTCAAGACTGGTCAAAGGCTTTTATTTTTTTTCCCGCTATCGCGGCAGATCCACGATGAAGCTCTCTTCCGTCGTCGACTCCACGAGACTGCGGAGACGGAGGGAAAAATGAACGAACACACCGTTCGCACCACCATCTTACTCGTGCGTCACGGGGAGTGCCGAGGGAATGTTGACGGGCTTTTTCGGGGAAGGGTTGATTTCCCTTTGAACGAAACCGGACTCCTGCAAGCCGAAGAAGTTGCCGGCGCCCTCGCTTCTTATCGGCCGGAAGCAGTCTTTTCGAGTCCTCTTCTCAGAGCCTTGCAGACCGCCGAATCAATAACCGCAGCGTCATCTTCTCACTTGTTTATAGAGGATGGGTTCAACAACATCTGTCTCGGGACTTGGGAAGGGCGTCCCAAGAAAGAGATAGCCGCACTATTCCCTGAGATGTGGAGGACCTGGCTTGAAAACCCGGAAGCGCTTTCAGTCGAGGGGGCGGAATCTTTGAACGATGTCCTTGTGCGCTCAAAAAAAAGTCTTGACCGAATAGTTGCCGAATACCAAGGGAAAACCGTCGTCGCAGTCACACACAGAACTGTTGTCAAACCGCTTCTCGCAGGATGCCTCGGTATTCCTTCTCCCTACTTCTGGAAAACCCATATGGATACCGCTGCCTACTCAGTGCTCCATTTCGACGATCTTCACGGGTATAGCCTCTTTTGTTTAAATCAAACGAATCATCTTTCACGTTTTACTACCGAGTGGATTTAAGGCGGGAAACGGCGGCATTGAAAAGAAAAGACCAGCTATACTCCACCTTTTTCGAAAAATATAGTATTATACGATACGGAGAAGAAGAACCGCAAAACCCGACTGCAAGTGCTCCGGCGCTTCATTCGGACTCATGTTTTCATCCGGGAGGCTGCCTTCTTGAGAGACGGAAAACTTTTGCTTCGCATCACACTTGTACTCGTCCTCTGCCTCCTTGCACGGCAGAGTTCCGCTTACGTAAAGATACTGACGGCCCCCGGACACCCCGTATCTTTGATTGTCGAACATGACGAGGGGCGTATCCGGAAAGCGTTCTTCCGTTCGCCGGAGGGAGTACGTCCCTTGGAACACATCGAACAGCATCTTCTTCTTTCGGATTCGCTTACTTTTCTGTGCGCAGACGACGACATCCTTGACGACTTGGTGTGGAAAATCGACCTCCTGCAACCGAAGACCGAAAAGATGCTCTCTCTCTGGATAACATCCGTCACCGAAGCATCTACCGCCTGGCTTGCACTGGCGCCGGCAGGCGCCGGCTTTTGGGAATCGCTTCCTCGGGCGCCGCTCCCCAGGGAAGACGTTTTTCTCTACATCGCGCCGCATCTCCCTGCGTACCAAGAGCTCGGCCAGCGAAGCGGACCGGAAATCCTGACGTTCATTTATACGATGCTCCTCACGAAAAACGGCCCGAAACTGGCGGCCGTCCCGGAAATATACAGACAGTTTCTTCCCCTGACCGCTCTTGTCTGCCGGGCGCAGGAAAACAAGGACCTCAAAGCGGCCTACACGGCCTTGCATCAGGACTTTGAGCGGATGGGGCAAGGAGGAATGCCTTCACGGGAGGCCATAGATAACTTTCTGTGGAAACGCATTCTTACTGTTCGATGGAAACGATGACGGAAGAAGTGCGGGGCGCCCCGTTTCGGCGGCGCCCCGTTTTTTACCCTGCACGTTCTTTCAGGGCATGAAGAACGTCTTCTGCGTGACCGGCTACTTTCACCTTTGAGAAGAGACGGGCAACGATCCCGTCAGGGGTGACAAGCAACGTAGAACGTTCGACTCCCATATACTCCTTCCCGTACATCTTCTTCTGCTTCCAGAAACCGCATGCTTCAATGAACTCATGCTCAGGATCGCTCAAAAGGGGAAAGGATATGTCAAGTTTTGCAGCAAACTTGCGGTGACTTTCGACCGAATCAGGGCTCACACCAACAATTCGGCAGTTCAGCTCTTCAAAAGCGGACATCCTGTCCGCAAAGTCCTTGACTTCGTTTGTTCACCCCGACGTATTGTCCTTGCTGTAAAAAAAGAGCGCCAGCCAGCTCCCTAAAAAATCTTTATGCGAAAACTCCTTCCCTGATCCATCCTGAAGGAGAAAACCGGGCACGGGCTTCCCTTCCATTCTTTTCCCCTCCTTAACGGCACATTCCGTCGAGCAACTTCTTCACGGCCTCTCGCGGCGCAGCGCGGCGGAAGAGCGGATTTTTGTCGTTCCTGTATGCGGCCAGCGACCCCTCGAAGGTCATCCGTTCTTCTCCGCGAAAAAGAACTCCCAGCGGAAAAGGCTCCTCGGACAGGGCAAGCGAGAGAGCCTTCGAGAAATCCGAAGGATCGTGTCCGTCCAGCCAGTATGTGTTTTCCTTGAACCACGCGTAGGTGTTCACTGAATTGAAGGAGACGCACGGCTGGAAGATATCGACAAGGGCATACCCTTTGTACTGAACGGCTTCCTTGATGACGTCCTTCGTCTTTTCGACGTCGCCCGCATAGGCCCTTGCGACGAAACCGGCTCCCTGAACAAGCGCCGTGGCCAAGGGGTTGAAAGGCTGCGCATGGACGCCGTCCACCTGCACGGACGTACGAAAACCCCTCGGACTGGTCGGGGAAGCCTGCCCCTTGGTCAGACCGTACACCATGTTGTTGAATACCAGGTTCGTGATCCCCGGATTTCTTCGTATCGTATGTAAAAAGTGATTGCCGCCCTCTCCGTACATATCGCCGTCACCCCCTACGGCGACAACTTCAAGCGACGGATTTGCCGCCTTAATCGCCGTAGCGTTGGGAAGCGCTCTGCCATGCAGTCCGTTGAAGAAGTGCGACTTCATATAGTGAGGCGTTTTTGCCGCCTGTCCGATTCCGGAGACGACGACAACATCCAGCGGAGAAAGCCCTAACTCTTCGAGCGCCTGTTTGATAGAATCGAGAATCTTGAAATCACCGCACCCCGGGCACCAGGAGATTTCGATGCCGGGAAGGTCGAAGGACGTACCCATCACGATCTCCCTCCTGTTCCGGAAAAAACTTCCGACAGTCTGCGCGCAGCCTCTTCAACCGAGAACTGAAGGCCGTTGTATTTCAATACCGTGTCCGTCGCGGCAACGCCAGTCTGCGCGCGGAGCAAGCGCGCGAACTGAGCAGTGCTGTTTCCCTCCGCGGCGACGATGCGACGAGCTCGTTTCAACAGCGCATCTACCGAGGAATGAAGCGGCCAAACCTGTTCGAAAGCCAGAAGAGCTGTTTGCTTCAAATCCAGGAGCGTCAACGCCTCCTTGAAAATCGGAATCGTCGACCCCCAACAGAGTACAAGGTCCGTAAATTCATCGGCCCCGTACAGCTTCGGCGCAAGCGCTTCTTCACGCATTCCCTCGAGCTTTCTCATCCGTTTTTCCTGCATTCGTTTCCGAAGCTTGAAATTCTCGTAGACGTGTCCGACCTCGTCGTGTTCATGACTGTCCGCGCCGACGATACCGCTCCCCCACCCCGGAACGCCGAACGGGGAACAGCCGGATGCGGTCTCTTCATAGCGTCTGTACCCCTCCCCGGTCTCCCGGACAGGAGACGGCGGTTCCGAGAAAAACAAGTCGTCGGGGCGCACATTATAGAAAGAATTCACAAAATACTGATCGGTAAGCACAATGGCGGGCGTCTGGTACTTCAGCGCGACCCTGAACGCCTCTTGTGTCAGCGAAAAAGCGCTTTCGATGCTCCCCGGCGCGTAGATCGCCCGTGGAAATTCGCCGTGCCCCGAGTACAGCGCAAGTTCGAGATCCGCTTGTTCTGTTCTCGTCGCCATCCCGGTAGCAGGACCTGGCCGCTGCGAAAGATGGACTACAACAGGAGTCTCCATGACACCTGCCAAACTCAGTCCCTCGCCCATAAGGGCAAAGCCGCCTCCTGACGTGGTAACCAAGGGACGCGCGCCGGTATAGGAGGCGCCTACAGCCATGTTGATCGCAGCCAGTTCGTCCTCTACCTGCTCTACGGCAGCGCCAGCCTTCTCCGCATGCTTCGCGAAGAAGGAGAGCACGCCGGTGGCCGGAGACATCGGGTAGGCTGTCACAAAATTACACCCGGCGGCCATAGCCCCCAAAGAGACTGCGTCGCTTCCGTTGATCAGAGCCTTCCCGACTTGAAGATCCGCCTGCATTCCCGAGAGAAGCCCCTTCCCCTTTACCAGCTTCTCGCCGAGCTCGTACCCCGACCGGCAGGCCGTCGTATTTTTCCCCGCGACATCGCCTTTCTTCCCGGAGAAACGCTCCTCGAAGAATGCTTCCGCCTTCTCCGTTCCCAGCCCAAGAATTCCCAGAAGAATACCCGCCGCTACAGAATTCGAGTAAATACGACCTCCTGCCTCGGCTGCAAGCCGGGAAAGCGGGACATCAACAAACAGCGCTCCGGCGTCCTCAAGCTCTCCCTTCAGTTCCTCCTTATCGCCGATGATCAGCGTGGAAGGCGTGATACGCTCTCGAATATTCTCCCGCACGTTCCGGCTCAGGGCCACCAGGATATCCATCCTGTCCACAAGCGCATCGACACGAAACGGCGCTATACGCAGCTCCGTCGAGTTGTTCCCTCCTCTTACCCTGGACATGTACTCGCGTGATCCGAAAACGGAAAAACCGGAATCAACGACAATACGGGCGAGCATGTCTTCAACTGTTTGAATTCCCAGACCAGCAGCGCCGGAGAGAACACAGGATACTTCCTTCACCTCTCCCGAAAATGGAAAGATCATAGTCGTCCTCCCTTCAAAAAAGTACGTTACCCTGTTTTAAATTATACAGCTTTCTACTTCCCGAAGCGCTCGTTCAGCAAATCCACTTCTTTTCGACCACATGCTATAATATCTCATGAAGTATGGACGATGGATATAGGGTAACTTTGATTTTCCAAGAAAATACGGAGGTGTTTTTATGGGGAAATTTAGATGTCTATCGTGCAAAAGCGAATTCGAGTTGGACGAAAAAAACTCGACCATGCGATGCCAGAGGTGTGGCAGCAGATTCCTTGAGGTAATTGACGCCGAAAACAGGAAACGGGGCAAATCCTGGAGCGCAAAATCCTTCAGCGTAGGGAAAAGCACAAAATAATCTGTCTAAAAGGCCAAATAAAGGAAGGCGCCGAAAAAACCGGCGCCTTCCTTTATTTTTGCAGCGTTCGTTTCTGTACAACCCTTGAACTAGAGCTCAGCTACGCCTTGATATCTGGATTTTTAAGCGCCTTCAGAGATTCGAAGACCATCATGATCGCCAGAACCAAAAGGATAATGGAGGGAACAACCAAGATGTAATTAGGATGCTCATACGCCATGTTGTCCTTGATCAAGAAACCAAGAGCCGCAACAGTTGTGACAAGCATGAACCACATCGGGTACATCGCGAATCGATTGTCCTTCTTCAGAGCCTTACCAACCCAAACGCCGATAGTCAACAGCGCAAGCGCCGCAACAAGCTGGTTGGAAGCGCCGAAGATCGGCCAGATCGCCGCCCACGCGGGAATTACGTTTCCCGTGGGGCCGTGAGCCTTCGTAAGAAGCAGAGCCATACCGGCGGCAACTGCGATCACGGTGGCGGTATATTTGTCGATCTTCATGTTCGAAAGCTCCTGAATCTGGTACCGGGTCAAACGGGTTGCCGTATCAAGCGAAGTAAGAAGGAAGGAGTTGATTGCCAGAAGTCCGAGAGACATACCAACCTTCGGATCGATGCCGATGATAGCGGCGAACTTTCCAAACCCCTGCGCATAGGTGATCGTCGGGCCGCCCTGCGCGATGGTGCCGGTAATCATGATTGTTGCGATAGCAATAACCGCTACCAGACCTTCAAGAAGCATAGAGCCGTATCCGACAAGCACAGTGTCCTTCTCTTTCCGCAGCTGCTTGGAGGTAGTTCCGCTGCCGACCAGAGAGTGGAAGCCGGAGATGGCGCCGCACGCAACGATAACAAAGAGCATGGGCCAAAGGAACTGATTGCCGGCAACAAAACCCTTGAAAGCTGGAAGCACTACCTCAAAGCCCTCGCCCTTGCCCATCAGCATACCGATCGTTCCGATGATGACGGCGAAATAAAGGAAATAGGATGCCAGATAGTCGCGAGGCTGAAGAAGAAGCCATACCGGCAGAACAGAGGCAAAGAAAATATACCCGGCAAGGAGCCAGCGCCACGTCTCCATTGGAAGCTTGAACATTTCCGCGACCCACGCGGCATCGTTACCGTACCAGCAGGCGTAAATAACTACGGGAACCATGACAACAGTCATAAGCCACAGGGGAACGTGATACTTATAGATGAGCACGCCGAAAAGCAACGCCATAAAAATATACAGAGTGGCAGAAAACGCAACGGCGGGATCCGCAGCGAAAGAACCGGCGGAAAGCTGCAAAAAGACGGCGACAACAAGAACAAGAGCAAGAATGGTAAAGCAAAGGAAGAGAACCTTGCCTTTGCGGCCAATCCACTTGTCTACCACTTCGCCGACGGACTTCCCGTCGTGGCGCATCGAAGCGACAAGCGCTCCCATGTCATGCGGGCCGCCAAGGAAGGCGGAACCGATGAGACACCACAGGTAGGCGGGAAGCCAGCCGAACATAGCGGCTGCTGTAATGGGGCCGACAATGGGACCGGCGCCGGCAATGGACGCGAAGTGATGGCCCAAAAGCACCGCAGGATGGGCCGGGCAGTAGTCGATTCCGTCAAACAACGCTTCGGCGGGAGTCTGGACGTCATCATTCAAACCGTAGATATTCGCCATGTAGGATCCATAAATCTTGTAGCACAGTACAAACAAAACGACAGCAATCAGAAACAGAATAGCAAGAGTAGAAAGCACTTCGTTCACCTCCGATGAGAAAATAAAAACCATGCTGCAATTTACTCTTATTGAAGTTCTCCCTGCTCACCACCCCCTGAACCGCTCTTCCTGGAGCGCACAAGCTCCAGAGCCTTGTCAACCAGAGGAGCAAGATCCTTCATGCGTTTCGCATACCGCCCTCCGGGTGTAAATGAATGAACTTCCGCATACCCCCTCAGCCCAAAGAGAAAAGAACGTATTCTTCCTTTCTCTCCCGAATCGTTTTCCTCGACAAAAAGGTAGCGCTGCGTCATCAGGTCGGGTTGAGGACGGCACGATTCCAAAATACGTATTTTATCGCTTCTGCCGCTATGGCTCCAAATGATAAAATCATCGGCATAATACCGACAAACTTCTCCCAAAAGCGCATTTTTCACAAAGGTTACTCTTCTGTATACTCCCTTCAACCCGGGAGCCTCCCAAGAAGAGAATCCCCAGTACTCCCACAGATCGGAAGCGAGAACAAAAACAAAAGTATCGGTCACCAGCTCATCTCCCCTTCGGAATGATTATACTCCAATGCTGCAAAATGGGAAGTGATTTTTAGTTTCCTTTTATTTTTTTTTCACCCCTCATTTCAGCACCAAAAGAGAGAAAATTCCAAGCGCAATTTTACTTGCAAACTTGACAGATGCACGCTATAATATCCCCCGTTTCGGGCGATTAGCTCAGCGGAAGTAGCGCTTCCTTCACACGGAAGAGGTCACTGGTTCGAACCCAGTATCGCCCACCATACGATAGCAAAGGTTCAGGAGCTTGCTTCTGAACCTTTTTTAATTCAACTCCCGACAGACAGAGATAATTCCCTTCGCGAGTTTCCGATGCTCATCGAAAGAAAAAACGCTTTCTGCACCCCCTCGTCGGTCTTTTCGCCCTGCTCTTACCAGAACAACTCGCCGCTCAGCGGAACCCCTTCCCACAACCCTTTTTTTGTTCCCCGCACATCCAAACTTTCAACCTGCGGAAAGGGGTGGCTGTTCTCTCTTTTCCTATATTGTTGAATAAGGAGAATGTATGTATAATGCTTGTTATCAAATACAGGCGATTCACCCTTTCCCCGTCCTCACGGGGAGAAATGTTTTTTCTTGTAGTTTAACGAAAATACAGAGCCAAGTTGAACTGTGTAAATTTCCGAAGATAATGGTACAATGTTTAGTTGTTGCATTTCGTGAGAGGAGTTGGAGTCCGTGGTAAGCAGGATTTTTCATTCTTTGGGCGATCAGGTATTCGAGACAATAAAGGAGCTGATCGTCAACAACACATATCAACCGGGTGAGTTGCTCCAGATCGACAAGCTTGCAGCGGAGTTCGGCGTCAGCACAACCCCTGTAAGAGAAGCTCTTTTGCGGCTCGAAGGTTTGGGTTTGGTGGACATCGAACGGAATAAGGCTGCGGTAGTCACCCAGGTAAGTGAAAAACGTTCGCGTCACGTATGGGAGTTTCGCCGTCTTCTGGAGGCAAAAGTTGCTCGCGACGCGGCGACGCAGTGCACGGACCGCGAAATCGACTCGGTTGAAGCCAAGGTGCTTCTTGTGAGGGAAAATCCGAATGACTTCGACCGCTATCTTGAATCTGATATTGCGCTTCACTCGCTGCTTTCCAGCCGCACAGAAAACCCTCTTATTCTCGACGCTCTGAACAATCTCAGCGTCCATGCAAGAAGGATTCGCTACTTCGCCGAAAAAGGACCTTTCCGCGAAGAAGTGCTGGAAGAGGTCACAAAAGAGCATTGCGAAATACTCTCCGCACTCCGCGAACGCGATCCCGACAAAGTGGAGAGGCTCGTCAACACACATCTTGTCAACGCGGAGGAACGAACGAAAAAAGCGCTCTCCGGGAAAAAAGACGCTATATAGCAGCCATTTTTAAAAAAACGGGGATCTCTCTCAGAGATCCCCGTTTGAACATATCTTCAGATCAGCTCAGCAGCGTAAGCATGACGCCTGCGGCGACTGCCGTGCCTATGACTCCGGCGACGTTCGGGCCCATCGCGTGCATCAGCAGAAAGTTCCCCGGGTTCTCCTGCTGGCAAAGTCGCTGCACCACGCGTGCCGCCATCGGTACCGCAGACACTCCGGCAGAGCCTATCATCGGGTTGATCTTCCCCCCGCTCCACTTCTTCATCAGCTGACCGAACAGGACCCCTCCCGCCGTGCTGAATATGAACGCTACAAGTCCCAGCAATACGATCTTCAGCGTCGCAATCGTCAGAAACTTCTCCGCGCTCATCGTCGCCCCTACCGACAGGCCCAGAAAAATCGTCGTGGCGTTCAGAATCTCGTTCTGCGCCGCCTGGCTTAGCCTGTCCGTCACTCCGCACTCTCGCACCAGGTTGCCGAACATCAGCGTTCCGATCAGCGGCACGGACATCGGCAGGATCAGGCCCGCCGCCATAGTAGTCACTATGGGGAAGAGGATCTTCTCCAGCTTCGTGACGGGGCGCAGCGTGTCCATTCGGATCGCCCGGTCCGCCTTCGTGGTGAGCAGCTTGATCACCGGCGGCTGAATGAGCGGCACGAGCGACATGTAGCTGTACGCCGCCACAGCCACGGCGCCAAGGATCTGCGGCGCGAGTTTCATGGTGAGGTAGATGCTCGTGGGACCGTCCGCTCCTCCTATGATGGCGATCGACGCGGCTTCGTTGACGGAGAATCCCATCAGCATGGCGCCGAAGAGCGCGATGAAGACTCCGAACTGCGCCGCCGCTCCGAGCAAAAACGTGATGGGGTTGGCCA
>JAHDKR010000116.1 GCA_018436785.1 Synergistaceae bacterium
ATCGTCCAGAAGCGCGGCGTATCGGTCATCTCCCAGTTCGGAATGGTCGCGAAGACGACCCCTTCTCTACCAAGCGAGGATGCCGCGGAGAGAAACCGCCGCACTCCACCGTATCTGTCGAAGAGAGGAGAGCGCACGCGCCAGTCGTAGTTGTAGCTGTCAACGGTAGCCTCCACGCCGCGTTCCGTAAGCAACCCGCGGAAAAAGTCCGCGTCTTCGCGGGACTCGAACCCGTTCACGACCGCCCTCCACTTCGGAAGGACGGAGAGAACGCCTTCCCGGCGTATCCGGATCGTCATTCCCTTGAGAGGAGAGAGGTCCACCGAGAGGCGGAGCTCGCGGGTCGCCGCCTTCACACGGGCGGCGATCTCATTGGCTTCGGCGGGAGAGACTGCGTGCGACGGAGAAAAAGTCGCCGAACCTTTTTTCAGCAAGGGAGGCTTCATGTTCAGGGCAACCGCCAGAGCGCCCCGCTCCTCCGGCAAAAGACCGGAGACGTCCTTGTAGGGAAGCGGATAGTCGGCGAGGATACGCGACTCGAAGAAGAGCCCGAGGCTGTGGACGGCATACACGATCGCCTCCCTGCGCGTGAGAGGGTCGGAAAGCTTTCCCTCCGGGAGAGGCGTCAGGTTATATTCAAGAGCAGCGTTGACAGGGGACTTCTCGTTTGCAGGCAGCGAAAACCCCCGCGCCTGAAAGAGCTGGGCGATAAACGCATCCTTGCGGACGGAAGCGGCGGCATTCGCTTTCAGGGCCGGGAAGACAAGGGCAAGAGAGAGGAGGAAAAAGACGAGGGCCGGGACTACTCTGTACATACTCCTCTTCCCGTTAGCGGCGAAGGGGGGAAGAGAATGAGAAAACCGATAGAGCATAGTGTATTCTCCTTGAGGCGCTGTATTCGAAACGGCGAAGATAATTCCGGATGCCGCAACTGCGCGCATATAACATGACGAGTGTACCAGATGTGCTCGAAGCGCGGCATACGGAAAAAGGCGTAAAAAAACCGGGACCCGATAATCGGACCCCGGTTCTGGAGAACAAAATGGCGCGCCGGACAAGATTCGAACTCGTGACCTGCGGTTCCGTAGACCGCCGCTCTATCCATCTGAGCTACCGGCGCGTACTGGTTCGAAGGACCTTGCTCCTCCGAACACCCGGAGGATTTTAGCACTTTCTTTTGCGCTTGGCAATATCCCCGGAGAAAAGAAACGCTGCGTGTAAGTGGCGGTGGGTGAGGGATTCGAACCCTCGAGGGAGGTTTAAGCCCCCCTACTCGCTTAGCAGGCGAGCGCCTTCGACCTACTCGGCCAACCCACCACAAACAGCGCGCTCTATTCTATAAAAGGCCGGAATTTATGTCAATAGGCAAAGCACGAAAATACGATTATTTCTTCTCCGCATCGCCGCTCGCAGGCGCTTGGTCGGCGGGAACAGGCCCGCTCGCAGGCGCTTGATCTGCGGATACAGGAACGTCGGCGGCATCCTTGGGAGCCTCCGGCTTGGGGAAGAGATCGAAGTCGTGGATAATCACGGACGCCTTCCCGCGAAGCTCCTTGAAGAAAGAGGTCTGCGCTTCCCTGCGCTTCTCCTCTGTAAGAAGCGCCTTCACATCGCCGCTCACCTCGTTGTAGGCGACCGTCGACTCCTCGACCTTTTCACGCTTGACCCCGACAAAAAAGTCGTCGCTGGCGATTTGCGCCGGACCGCCGATCGCACCCGGTTCGAGATCGGCGAAGGCGGCGAGCTGTTCTTTAAAAGCGGTTTCGGGAACAAACACAGGACCTGACTCCGGCGTGCGCTCCACCAGATCGTCCGATGTCACCGAACTCCACACGGCGTTCCACTCGGCCCCCTGGCGGACGGCTTCGACGATCTTCGCGGCGGCGGCTTCGTTCTTCAGCCTCGCGTAGTCCATCGTGTACCCTGCGGGAGAGTGGAAGAAGAGCACTTTCGTCTTTTCATAAAAGTCGAGCGCCTCCTCCTCCGTCACGGCTATACCGGCGGAAGCGCGCTCCACCATCTTCTGCTGGACAATCTGCGTGGCAAGGTTCTCGCGGAAAGCGGCCATTTTTACCCCTGACTGGTCGAGGTACTGCATGAAAGCCTCCTTGGTGGGGAACTGCTCGCTTACTTCCCTGACAGCAGCGTCAAGCTCTTCATCCGTCGCCTTCAGGCCGGACTGCTCCGCCTCCAGCGCCAGGCGATGATTGATCACGAGGCTTTCCAGCGTCGACTGGTAGAGGTGCGGAATATCCTCCGGCTTGATCTCCCGGACGTTCATCCTCTCCACGTAGTTCCTGACGCTCTGATCGAGCGCGGAACGCATCACCGGCTTGCCGTCGATCTCAGCCACAACGTAATCTCCGCTTTCACCGCTCTGGGGGCGCCCTCTCCGGGCTCCGTCAAAACCGTACATACCAAAAATAGAGAGCACGAACAATACCACGATTGCAATCATGATCCACCGCACCTGGGATCTCAGGGTTCTCATCAACAACGGACATCTTCCTCTCTTTCGAATATCCAAACTCCAAGGGAGAATTGTACCACAGAAGAACGTTTTCGCTTACACCTCGGCGAGATTTCCTCCTTTTTTCGCCTCGACTTTGAGGGGAACGGAGAGAGTGGCCGCGCCCTCCATGATTTTTACAAGCTCCGACTCTACCGCAGGCGCTTCGTCACGCGCGCATTCGCAGACGAGCGAGTCGTGCACCTGGAGCGCCAGCCGTACGCTCCCCTCCTTCGGAAAGCGGCGCGCGAAGTCGACCATCGCTTTGCGCGCAATATCGGCGGCGCTCCCCTGGATCGGGGTGTTCACCGCGACTCTCCGCAAGGCGTCCCGGTCGCGAGGACTGACGGAGACCTCGGCCAGAGGACGGATACGCCCGGCGACGGTACGGGTGTACCCTCGCTCCTTCGCCTCGATATATCCTGCGTCGAGGTACTCCTTGACTCCGGGAAGCGCCTCGAAGTAGCGTTTGACGATGTCCGAAGCCTCCTGCCGCCCTATGGCGAGGCGCTGCGCAAGGCCGAACGCGCTCATTCCGTAGAGCAGACCGAAGTTGATCATCTTGGCGACGCGGCGCAGTTCCGGCGTTACAAACGCGGGCTCGGTGGAGAAGACCCACGAAGCCGTCTCGGTATGAATGTCCCGTCCTGAAGCGAAGGCGTCCAGCAACCGTTTATCGCCGCAGAGGTGCGCGAGGATACGGAGTTCGATCTGCGAATAGTCCGCGGCGACGAACATTCGATCCTCTCCGTGAGGCTGAAGCCCCTCCTTCACCCTCTTCGACCATTCGCCGAACGTGGGGAGGTTCTGGAGGTTCGGCTCCCTGCTGCTCAACCTTCCGGTGCCGGTCACCGCAGGCTCGAAGATGCCGTGAATCACGCCCTCCCCCGCCTCGCCGGCTTTCGTCAGCGGCTGAACAAAACCGGAGAGCATCTTCGAGAGCTCCCTGTACTCTATGAGGAGGTTCGGCACCTCGTCGAAGGGCCGACCGAGTGCGGAAAGCCCCTCCAGGACGGAGATATCCGTCGAGTACCCCGTCTTGGTCTTTTTCCCGGCGGGAAGGCCGAGCTTCTCGAAGAGCAGCCACGCCACCTGTTTCGGGGAATTCAGGTTGATCCGCTCCCCCGCCGTCGACGCAATCTCCTCCTCGATGCCGGAGAGGCGCTCCGAAAGATCCTTTTCCAGCGCGCCGAACGTCTGCGAACAGCAGGAGATGCCGTACTGCTCCATATCCACAAGCACGGGGATCAGCGGAATATCCACGGTGCGCATCAGGTCGGACAAACCGGGATACTTCGCCAGCTCCCTTTCCATTCTGCCGTATTCCGCAAGGATCGCCGCTCCCCTCTCCGCAAGCGCCGCCGATTCATAGCCGGGGATGACCGCCTCCGGGAGGTGCGCGTTCTTGTCGGGGTGCAGCAGGTAGTGCGCCGTCTTGAAATCCCGCACTCGCTCCGGAGAGAGCGCCGACGAGCCGAAACAGGCGGCGGCTTCTTTGAAGTCCGGGAAGAGCACAGACCCCTTCGAGAGTTCGCCAAGGCGGCCGAGAAGGGACGCCGCTTCAGCTCCGGGGAAACGCCGACAGCCCCCTGTTTCGTCGAGCACGAGAAGTTCCGAGGCCGAAAGATGCAGCGGGTACTTCCCCTCGATCACGGGAAGGAGAAGAACATTGTTCGACGATACAATCTCCTCGGCGGAAGCTTCGCGGAGCGGGACGTCCTCTTTGAGTCCCGACTCGGACTCCACCAGCTCCGCGAACTGGAACTTCGCGGCCAGACTCTTCAAGCCGAGAGCGCGGCACTTCTCCAGGAACCGCTTCGCATCCGCAGGGCGCGGCTCGAAGACGGAGAGATCCTCATCGGTATCGCAGAGGAGGCGCGTGAGCTCCCGGCTCCGGAACGCCTGCTCCCTGTGCTCCTCCATCTTTTTCCTGAGCGCCCCCTTCAATTCATCCAGGCACTCGTACACGCCTTCGAGCGTTCCATAGTCCGCAAGGAGTTTTTTCGCCGTCTTCTCGCCCACTCCGGGGACGCCGGGTACGTTGTCGACGGAATCTCCGAGGAGCGCAAGATAGTCGGGCATCGCCGCAGGGGAAAAGCCGTACTCCTCTTCGAAGCCCTTCCCGTCCATCGTACGA
>JAHDKR010000048.1 GCA_018436785.1 Synergistaceae bacterium
CAGGGTATGAACGTCCAAAGTTGCTTTCGCGCATGGCTCGCCTGCTCTCTGTTCAGACCTACACCGATTTCGAGGTGCTTTTCATCGACCAGAGCCGTACCCCATGGAACCAATCAGGAGCGTACCGCCCTCTTCATCTGCTCTATCACAGAATAGACCTCAAAGCAGCGGCGCGTCCCCGGAACATCGGCGCCTTTCTCTCACGAGGAAAGGTGCTTGCCTTTCTCGACGATGACTGCGAACCTTCGCCGAACTGGCTGGCGGCCGCGCGTCCATGGTTTGACGACGAAGCCAACGCGGGGCTTGAAGGCATGATCCGTTCGGACCTCGGGTGGAACGACGACCGGGGACGGGGAAGGGGCGTAAAAAATGATACCGTGAACTCGCGCACGACGAATTTTTTTGTCAGAGCCGAGGTTTTTAACAAGGCGGGAGGTTTCGACGACCTTCGTTTTGCCGAGGACGTCGAGCCCGGGTTGCGGCTCGACGGGGAAGGCGAAGTTCCCATGTGCCGGAACGCGTGGATTTTTCGGGCGCCACGCTGACTTTTTCCCCGTGGAGGGGGATTTTGTCCGGCGTTTTATTCTGCCGTGTGGTATAATTCGACTGAGTGTCATTTTTCTGTTTTTTGATTCCCGCTGTTCCGGAGAACGATTACAGGAGGTGTTGCAGTTGAAAAGAAGAAGTATGGTATTCCCTGGAGTATTTCTGTTTTTCTGCGTACTCGCGGCGCCGGTTTTTGCGGATGTTCTGCCCCGGACAACTACCGCTACACGCGACATTATGCTTGTCGAGGAGTTCGAGGAAAAAGAGGAGCAAACGCCAGTCGCTTCCCCTGTATGGACCGGAATGAACGGGGAAGAACAAGCCGCTCGTCTTGGCGTGGAAGAGATGCACAAAACAGATTTTTCCGTTTCGCTCTCTTCGGGGAAATCAGCTGAAGGCGATGTTTACGAGATCGGCGACAAGATCGAATTCACCTTCACCTCCGACAAGGACTGCTATGTGACGCTTCTGGACTTTACGCCTTCGGGAAAGATTTATGTGCTGTTCCCCAACAAGTGGGTATCGAACAACTTCGTGAAGGCAGGAGAGAGCGTCGTCGTCCCGGCGGCGGGGCAGCAATTTGCAATGAAGCTGGGAGGGCCCGCCGGCGTGGATATCGTCAAGGCCATAGCGACCAACGTGGAGACGAAAATACTTGATCCAGAGAATCAGAAACTGTTCGGTCCGTTCTCTGTGTTGGAAGATTCCAAGGTGGCGACCAGAGACATCATGCTTATTGAGGAGGAACCGGAAGCCGCGGCGGCAGCCTCGCCGGAAACGCCTCTCGAATGGACTGCCGCTTCGCTCGCTGTCTTTACCAAGGGCGATTCTCCGGAAAAAGGCGGTTTCGGCGTGTCGATCGAGGAAAACTGGATCGCGAAAATCTGGGCGGACCGCGACGCCTTTCTGACCGGCGAATCCATATTTGTGAAACTTCAAAGCAACCGGCCCGCGACGCTCGTATCTCTGGTGAACACCGGCGCCAGCGGCAGGGAGAACATCCTTCTTCCCGAAGGCGTTGAAAAAAGCGTGCTCCCGGGGGCCATCGCGATTCTTCCTGGCAAACAGGACAAATGGAAGCTGATCGCCGCCACCGAACCGGGAGTCGATGTGTTGACCGCAGTGCTCCGAGACGAGTCCGGAGCGGAGATGAAGGTCTCTTTCAGCATCACGGTCGAAGAGTAGGGGAGTCCATCATACAGGAAGCGGGCGAAGGCGTCTTCTCCCGCTTCCTGTTTTTGTATTCGCCTCCGTATTTCATAGCGAGAAAAAGGAGCGCCTTCTCTTCGGAAGGGCCGGCTCGGACAAAATATCTTTTAGGAGGTTGCATATCGTGTCGCGAAAGACTTTTCTTTGGACCGTAACGGCGCTCTTGCTGCTGGGCGCAGGAATCGTGATCGCCCAGATGGCGCTTGACGCGTTGGCGCTGAATGAAACCTCGGTGGCGGCGGAAAGTCAGGAGTTGCAGGGAGTTCAGGGCGCCGACGAGACCACGATGGTCGTACAGAAGACGAAGATGCAAAAGAGCGGCGCGTCGGGAAAAAAGGCGTCGGCCTCCATGGACGAGATTCATAAGAAGAAGCTGCCGCAGTACAGGGTCATCAACGGAGCGCTGGATACGCAGAAAAAATTGTACGCGGCGCAGCGGGAAAACAGTCCCCAGGCTTCACGCTTTGCGGCGGCACTGAAAAAGGAGATTCCGCAGGCAAAGGGCGCGTTGAAGAAGCTGCGGGCGCTCACCGACCAGGAAGTTGGCTTGATCAAGTCAACGACGAAGGATGCGCAGGCAATCAAAGTAGCCGAGGCCTCATACGCCTCGTGGAAGAGCGCCGTGGATCATCTGAAGGAACAGCCTTTGACGGAAAAGGAGTTGAAGGCGCGCAACCAGAGTATCCAAAAAAATTCGGAGATTGCGGTCGTGAATGCGCATGATCAGGCGAAAACGGTGAAGTCCGAGGAGCTCGCTCCAGAGGACAAAAACCTACTGAAGAGCAATGTTGTCGGCGGCGCGAAGAACATTTTTTCCAATCTCCAGCAGATCATGAGCGACATGCAGTCGGTGATGAACGCGCTCGGCGGTCTATCCGGGACGGGGGGGCTGAATGTGAACGCGCTCCAGGGACTCGGAGGGGCGTTTCAGGGAGTTGCGAAGCAGATGCAGGGCTTCCTTGGCAATTACGGGCCCTTCGCCCAGACCGTAGGCGCTCTTGTTGGCGAACGGGTTTCCGTCCCCACCCTCTCCATACCCGACTTTATGAGCTTGGTGAAGATGGGTAGCGGCGGCGCCCCCGGAGCCATTCCCTCGGTTCCCTCCGTTCCCTCTGTACCGTCGGTTCCCGGGGTGAAGTTCAAACCTCCGTTTTAAACCGTTTCGAGGGGCGTAACGAAAGGAGGCGGGCGCATGAGGAAAACTACGGCTGGATTTGCGATATTTCTCCTGTTGTGGGCGTGCATTTTTCTTCTTCCCGGGGACGCTTTTGCAGTCTCCAAGGGGGAGGAGGAGATGCAAAAAGGCCTGAAGGCGTACGCGGCAAAAGAGTTTTCACTTGCGGCCGCGCACTTCGAAAAAGCCTCGGCGCTTCTCGAAAAGGAGAAAAAACTTCTGCAGGCTGGAGACGCCGCATATAACGAGGGGCTGTGCCGCAGGAGCATCCCGCATGAAACAGGGGAGGCGCTGAGGGAACGCCAAGCGGCTCTCCTTGCCGCTTTTGACCGCTCTGCCGCGCTCTATGCCAAGGCCAAGGAGGAAACGAAAGCGGCGAACGCCCTTCTGCAGAGCGCGCAAGCGGCGCTGGCCGCCGCGCGTCTTTCCGATGCGGAGACGCGGTACGCCGAAGCCCTGTCAAAGGCGAAAAAAATCAAGTCGGATATGCTCCAGGGGCTCTCTCTTGAGGGGCTTGGCAAAGTTGCCTTTCAGAGGGCGCGTTTCGGCGAGAGCCGCCATTTTTTCGGCGATGCGTTGGAGCGACTGCGCTCTGTACCGGCCGCTCGTTCTCGCGTAGCGCTGCAGTTGATCGCCTCGCTCAGAAAGTCGGGGGATATGGCCGGAACGCTTGAACGGCTTGAAGAGACCGAGAAGGAGCTTCTCCCCCTTGAGAAGGACGAAAAGACCCGTGCGGTTTCCGGGTTCCTGCGATTCCTCGTCCTTGCCGAGCGAGGGCACACGTTCCTGCAGATGGGGATCTTCCATAAAGCGCAGGAGTATCTCCAGGCCGCGTTGGAGTTCGACGAGAACAACCCGATGATCAGCCAGGAACTCCGTTTGGGCGTTGAAGGAAACAAGCTGGTGGCGGAGGGGGAGCTGGGAAATCCAAAGTTTTCCGCCGACGCGCTGGAGACGCTTCGCAGCATGGCTGAAAACAGGGGACTTCACGATCTGGAATGTGCGTCGCTTATTTCAGGCGGGAGGCTGCTGCGGGTCGACGGGCAGTACTCCGAAGCCATGCTCCTTTTTGAAAAGGCTGCCCGGATCGCACGAGAAGCCGGGTTGGGCAACCGTTACGTTCAGGCGCTCTTGGCAAAGGCGAACCTGATGTACTTCCAGGGTATGTGGAAGGCGAGCGAGAATGTGTACAGGATGGCGTTCAACGGCGCGCTCGAACAGGGAGATATGGAGTCCCTACTCGGCGCCGTTTTAGGAATTGAGCGGATTTCCCGCGCCAATCACCTGGGGATGTCGGGCAAGATGGACTACCGGAAGATGCAGGGGATTCCGTGGAGAGGCGCCCTGCTCCAGGAGAAGAACATCCTCCCGGCGAGGGGCGGTAATGCGCTGCCTATGGCCTGGAGACGCCTCGGCGAGCTATCCAGGGAGTGGTTTACCGCCTCCGGCCCGGGGTTGAGAGGCGCTCTTGCAGTGGAGGCGGCGGCGGAGATACTCGCATGGAACCGGATGAAAAACCTGTCGCGGCATCTTGTCGCGGAAGGCGTTCTGCGGCTCGTCTCCGGACGTAACGAGACGGTGGTTCAGGCGGCTGAGGCCCTGCTTTCCATGGAAAAAGAGCGGAAGAACGCCGCGGACCCGGAGACGTTGTCGCAAGCTTATGCGGCGTGCTGGGACGCTCTTGAGCACGGCGCTGGAAAAGGGCTCCTCGGGAGAAGAGGGGAATTGGCCGATATTCAAATCGACGGTATCCTTCAAATTCCGACATCTCTACCCAAAAATCCGAAAGCTCCTGCGAAGACGAGTTCTTCGGCGGAGGTGCAGCGCCTTCTTTCAACGCTGGCGGAGGCGTTGAACAGTCTCTCGTTGAAGAGTAAGGAGCAGCAAATAGTTGTCCGCGCGCTGCTGAGCGGCGAGCCCATGCCGGAATCCCTTGCGGCGCAGCTGCTCCGCGCGTCCTCTGCCCGAACGGTTACTGCCGCGAAGAAGATGGAGCAGCGCCTCTCCGGAGGAGAGGCGGCCGCCCGTAAGGAGTTCGCCGGGGTTCTTCTCGATGTGATTGAACGCCTCGGGAGTTCTCCGCTTGATGAAATCCGGGGAAACGCCAAGCTGGCCCGCTACATCAAGGGGATCGAAAGCGAGTCGAGAGAAGAGCGGATGCAGCTCGCGGAATCCCTCGCCCTATTGACCCCGCCCTTCCTCGTCTACTCGCTCCGCGAGGCCTGTCAACTTTCGGATATTCACAACGCATGGAGAGGACTTGCCCTTCGCGCCCTGTTCCTGCAAAAACTCGGCGTCTTGGGAGAGGCAAAAGCGATGTCGCTGCGCCAGGGGGTCGATCATCTTGCGAGCTCTCTGTCGAAGGGAGCCGACGTCTTCGAGAAGCAGTGCGCTCTTGTGGATACTGACTCATCTCAAGATCGGGAACGAAAAATCTCAAAAATGCTCTCTCTTGCAAAAGAACTGTCGCGGGCGGAGCTAGCGGCGCAGCTCGCGCAGTGCAGGGCGGTGGCGGATGCGCCCGAAGGGGTTGTCGGGTTCGATGACAGGCAGGCCATGAAAGAGCTTGTCGCGCGGTATCTTCTTGCGCTCGGAGAGGCGGAGCAGGCGCTGAACGCCGCGGAGGACGTGAGGCTGAGTTTTGGTTTTTCGGCGCGGAGTACTGGAGGGATGCCGAATCCCGAGGTCGTCTGGAGAACGCTCCTTGTCTCCGCGAAGGCCTCTCTTGCATTGGGCGCTGTGCCGCACGCAGTCCGTTTTCTGGACCAGGCGATCGAGGTCATGGAATCCGTCTCCCCCTCCGACGGCACGAGTTCACAAGCGACTGCCGACAAGCTGGATGTGTACCGTACGGCCGTAGAAACGGCGTATAGTCTCTACGCCTCGTCCCCTTCCGATGAACACGCGGCGACGCTGTGGCGCTATCTGGAGGGAATGAAGAGCCGTCAATGGAGAGAGATGCTTGCGACCACCGGCGCCGCGTTTCTTGACCGTCTTCCTCAAAGCGAGGAAGAACACTATCAGGTACTGAGCATGTCTGCGGCGCAGCTGCTGGCGAAGATCGCCTTTCTTGATTTTCGAGGGCTTGCAAAGGAGGCTGACGAGGCTCGCGCGGAACTTCAGGATGTTCGGGGATCGCTCGGAGAGATAACGGCCCGGTACACAGTCGACTCCGTCCGGCGAGTTCCGACGCTTGAGGATGCTTCCGACGCGCTTCATCCCGACTGGGCGGCGGCAGATTACTATCTGTCACGCGAGCTCTCCTTCGCATTTGTGCTGGAAAAAGGGAAGCCCCCTCGCCTTGTGCAGCTCCCCCTGGACTACGACAGTTTTTTTGCGTACACGTTGTGGATGCGTACGCTTCCCGACGCGGTAGAATTCCAGTCGACACGGGCCAACGAGGCTGTCATGGCTGCGGGCGTTTCATCCCCAAGGCTCGCGAAGCAGCTTTTCGAGCCCGTGGCGCAGCTCATCGGCGAGAAGAAAAAACTCCTCGTCATCCCCCATGATCTTCTGTACACCTTTCCCTTTGAAACCATGTCGGTTGCGAGTGGCGATACATGGAGGTTCCTGCTGGACGAAGGGTGGACTTTTGCAGAACTCCCGAGCGCGTTTCTTCTTGAGAAGACAAGAAGACCGGAAACGGCTCGGGGGAAGAAGCGGCTTGTCGTGATGGCAGACCCGGAGTACTATCCGACGCTGCGAAAGAAACACGGAGCGGAAGAAGCACGAAAAATCCTTCTCGGCGGCGTCGAGAACCCCTTAGTGCAGCAGATACGGGATACGTTCTGCAAATACATGGCCCCGCTCCGGAACGCGCGGCGGGAAGGCGACTACCTTGTCGAACAATGGAAGGGCGTCGGAGACGTACGTTCCCTGATGGGCGCGGACGCCTCGGAGAAGATGCTCTACGATCAGGAGACGAAAGTGTGGGACGCGCACCATGTGCATATCGTGTGCCACGGCTACGACCGGAACAGCATCCCGGATCTTCAGCCCGGGCTTGCTCTCTCCCCGGTTGCGGACACCCAGAACGATTCGTTTGCGCAGATGGGTGAACTCGCCTCGCTGAGATGGCGTTCCGATCTCGTCGTCCTCTCCGCCTGCGACACCGGCCTGGGCGATCTCTTCATCGGCGACGGGATGGTCGGTCTGAACACTGTCTTTCTTGCCGGCGGCGCGAAGGGAATGCTCATCTCCAGATGGCGGGTGCCGGATGAGAGCGCTCCCGGTTTCATGAATGTTTTCTATGAACGCATTGTCGCGGGAGAGATGCCGGTTGACGCGCTCGCTTCAGCAAAACGGGAATTGAAGAAAACGTACAGCGAAGCGTCGCACTGGGCGGTATTTAAATATGTGGGTATCCCATGGTGAAGTTGTAAAAACCGCTTTTCGGAGAGCGGTATTTTTCTGCAAGGGGGCTCAATATCGTGAAAAAATACAAAATGACGTGCGCACTTCTTGTTCTGGCACTCCTGTTCGGTGCAGCCGGAGCTGCATGTTCTTCGGAGCTTTTGCGCGAACGGGCGAAAAATCTGTATAGCGTGCAGGACTACCGGGGAGCCCTCGCGCTCTTCGACCGGTTGCTTGGAGAGATCCCGGGCGACGGCGAGGCGCTTGACTATTCAGCGTGGTGCCTGCGTTACCTCGGCGACTGGAAGAGCGCGGAAGAACGTTTCTTCCAGGCTCTTGACGCTCCGTCAGGAGCGCTGACGAGCTGGATTCACGTGGGCCTCGGCGAAACATACCTCGGCGCGGGCGATGAACGCAAAGCGGTTGCATCCTTCCAGAAGGCGATAGAGAGCGCTCCGGGCGACGATGAGCTTTTTCTTCGTTCGCAGAAGGGGATTGCCTGGGCTGCGGCATTTCTCGGAGAACGGGAGGAATACGGGCGGGCGCTCGCTCTGATCAGGGAAAAAGACGAGAAATTCGCGGAGGAAGTTCTGGGCGACACGGGAGTAATCTTAGAGGAACGCGAGGCGCTTGCGGCCGCAAAAAAAACTTCTGATGAACCGGTCGAGCCGATTCTTGTGCTGGACACAATGGAACGGCATGCGAAACTTTACGAAGAGGAAGCTCTGGAGGATGAGCTGGACGAGATTTTGTCGGAGGTCCTCGTGCAAGAGACGCCGGCTGCGGAAAAACAAGAGGACGTCCTTGAGATTATTGTGCTCGACGACGTAAAAACTGGCGGCGACGTCGCTTCTTCCGGAGAAAAAGAGGAGACGCCCGGACCGGACGAAACGCCTCCTGGCGACACGACGATCACGCCGCTTCCTACTCCGGGTGCGGCTTTGGAAAAGCCGGAGGAATCTGCGGGACCTGTGCTCTCGAAGCAAAAACCCGCAAAAAAACCTTCACAGAAGAAGCCTGAAGAGAAAAAAACCGCCCAGAGCGGCGCCACTGTCTCTCCTCCTTCTGCTGTATGGGGCGTCCGTATCGGAGTTGCTCTTGACGAAGAACTCACAAGGGCGCAGGGCGAAGGCCTCGCGGTTGAAAAGGAGAGTACGACCGACAAGTACGGTGTACGCCGTTTCCCCTTTACGCCGAAGATTACCCCCTTCCCGTCATCCGTTCGTTCGCAAGCGGCATCCGAGTTCTACCACATAGAAGGCTACAAGGGGACCATCCTGAAAGTACACGGTATGGTGAAGACAAAACTCCTGCCGAAGCCTCTTGAATGGAAAAAGGCGACATTTGATGCAGTAGTGGACGAGTATTCGAAAGAACATGGCAAGCCCGCGATACTGACGGATCAAGGAACATCCTCGGAGGCCGCATGGCTGCTCCCCGAACGGCGGGTGCTCTGGGTGTTTATCGACGCAGGACTTGACAATACATGCCAAGTGCAGATATCGTACGTGGACAGAAGGATCCAGGCTGGTCACCTCATCGGGATATTGAAATAACCCAGATGCTGTAGCGACACACCTGTCTTCCCGCGGCAAAGGAGACAGGTGTGTTTTTCGTATTCTCCCGCGGAATCGGGCGGTTACATTATCGCAGGGGAAGAGATACGTTTTTTCTCTGTTCTGCTATACTGTACACTCGGAGAATACAGAGATCCGTATTATCACATCTTTCCCCTCCGTACATGCTCTGGATTTTTGTTTCGGGGATGTATTCTGAAAGGATTGAGAACGATGCACGAGAAGACGACACACTCCGGAGGCGCGCTCTTCGTTCTGCTCGGAGCCATGCTCTGGGGAACGACGGGCACCTCGCAGGCTCTTGCGCCGGTAGGAGCGACATCCCTCGAAGTCGGCGCGCTTCGCGTTGCGATCGGGGGAGTCGCGTTGCTCGCCGTTGCCCTCGTACGGCGTTCGTTCTCAGGGGGCGGCAAGTGGCCGTTTCTCCCCACTCTCATCGCCGTGCTTGCGACGGCGGCATACCAGCCCTTCTTCTTTACAGGAACGGCGAAGACAGGGGTTGCTGTTGGAACGCTGGTCACGCTCGCCAGCGCGCCGGTCGTCTCGGGCATCGTCGGTTTCTTCGCTCTCGGTGAGCGGCCGCAGAGAGTGTGGTACCTTTCAAGTCTCCTTGCCATCGGGGGATGCTCACTTCTGACCTTGTCCGGAGACGCCGAAAGCGTTGTGCATCCTGTCGGCGTGCTTTTCTCTCTCGGGGCGGGGTTCTCCTATGCCATCTTTGTCCTCGGCAGCAAGTACCTGTTGAAGGAACACACCCCCGACGCCGTCAACGGGGTGGTCTTTTCTGGAGCGGGGCTTGTGCTGTTTCCTGTGCTTCTCATGACCCCCCCGATGTGGCTTGCCGAACCGCGGGGATTGCTTGTCGCGCTTCACCTGGGACTCATTGCCACCGGGCTCGCGTATTTTCTCTTTCTTAAAGGACTCTCCTCCGTTCCCGCCTCGACCAGCGTCACGCTCTCCATGGCGGAGCCGCTGACCGCTTCTCTGCTCGGGGTCTTTCTGCTTGGCGAGCGAATGAACTTCCTCGGTGGAATCGGCGTCTTCCTCACCTTTGCCGGGGTGGCGCTGCTTGCGCTCGGAGGAAGCAGCAGTGCAGGAGATTCCTGACTCAGGACGAAGCGGAGGTTCCCATGACGTTTGACATCAAGACCGTAGTGTCGTTATGGCTCCTCTTGAGCGTAATTAGCGCTCTCACGGTTGTTTCCATGTACTTCCGGTATCGCGAACGTTTTCAAGGAATTGCTTTTTGGGCTCTCCATATGGGGTTGTACACAGCCGGTGTGTCGCTGCTGGTTCTTCGCGGCGGCGTTCCGGATGTTCTTTCAGTACTTCTTGCCAATTATCTTCTTATCCTCTCCCTGTTTTTTCTTCTGAATGGAATGGAACGATTTGTCGGAAGACCGGGACGTCATTTCCATAACTACGCTCTGATAGCGGTGTATGCTCTGGCTTTCTGGTACTTTTTCGACGTCCGGCCGGATATGACGCTCCGTACTGTGCTGACGTCGCTCACAGCCTCTGCGTTTTTTGGCCAGGTTACTTTCCTTCTGCTGATACGAACGCCTTCGAATCTGCGCGATGTTACCAGGACGAGCGCGTTCGTCATGGTTTCTTATGCAGTGTTGAGCCTTGCCCGGGCGCTTCTCCTCATTTTTTCTCCCCTGGAAACGAACGAATTCTTTGAAGCTGGCGGGCTCACTTCGGTTGCGCTGCTCTGTTATGTCGGTCTGAGCGTCTGTTGGCTCGTCGCGATTATCCTGATGATTCCCCGCCGCCTGCTCGAAGAGGTCAGTGTCCAAGAGGAAAAGTTCGCGAAGATATTCCGTTCATCTCCTGGCGCAATCATGCTTACGAGAAAAGCGGACGGGAGAATTTTCGATGTGAACGGCGGTTTTCTTGAGATGACCGGATATGCGTTCGAAGAGATTGTAGGCGCCACTGTCTTTGAAACCAAACTGTGGGGAGATGACAAGGAATATACCGATATTTTCTCTGCCTTGTCAAGAGACCAGGGCGTACGGGGGATCGAGAGTGTCCTCCGGAAAAAATCGGGAGAGAGCATGAGCGTTCTTTTCTCTTCGGATATTGTTGTGATCGACGGCGAGCAGTGTATGCTGTCGACTTTCTCGGATATAACGGAGCAGAGCCGGCTGCGGCGGCAGCTGCACGAAATGGCCACGCATGATCCCCTGACAGGACTGCCCAATCGCAGGCTCTTCGATGAACGGGCAACCGACGTCTTCGCACGTGCGACGAGGCAAAAACGCAAGTTTGCCATAATGTCCTTCGACATCGACCACTTCAAGGATATTAACGATACCTACGGACACGCAGTCGGAGATGAAGTGTTACGGCAGGCAGCCGTTCGTCTGAAAGAATCTCTGCGTATAACCGATACCGTTGCCCGCCTTGGCGGCGACGAGTTCGTCGCTTTGATAGAGGAGGTTCGTGGACGAAGCGACGCGTCAAGGGTGGCCTTCAAACTCCTGGAACTTTTCCGGAGGCCGTTCATTGTGGAGGGTCATGAGGTACTCATCAGGGTGAGTATAGGCGTTGCGCTTTTTCCGGAAAATGGCGAAACTGTTGAAGTCCTTTTAAAGAAGTCCGACGATGCGCTCTACACCGCAAAGGAGATGGGGCGGGACACTTTGAAAATGGCGGAGGACTGAAAAAACAAGGATGTTTTTGAGTTCTTTTTTGTGAACGGTACAATGGGCGCGAAACGAAAAAAGAGCGTGAAGCCGCGCAAGGAGGGTATGCTTATGGATCAGGGGTTTCGAATGGAGAAGGACTCTCTGGGAGAAGTGCAGGTACCTGCTTCAAAACTGTGGGGCGCTCAGACCCAGAGAAGTTTGCAGAATTTTAGAATAGGCGCGGAAAAAATGCCTGAGGAGATCATCGCCGCATTTGCTCTGCTGAAAAAAGCCGCCGCGAGAACGAACGCCCGTCTTGGTCTGCTTGACGAAGTACGTATGCGGGCTATTTGCGGAGCGGCCGACGAAATCCTGGAGAGAAAGCATGACGATCAGTTTCCCCTCGTCGTCTGGCAGACCGGTAGCGGAACGCAGACGAATATGAACGTCAACGAAGTGATCGCACGGCGCGCTACGGAACTTTGCGGCGGGGAGACGGTCATTCACCCCAACGATCACGTGAATCGCTCGCAAAGCTCCAATGACACCTTTCCAACGGCGATGCACGTCGCGGCGATATTGGCATTGGAGGATTCGCTGCTTCCGACTCTTGAAAGTCTTCGGTCGACGCTCGGCAAAAAGGCGACTCAGTTCGCCGACGTCGTGAAGATAGGAAGGACGCACCTGCAGGACGCTACTCCCCTTACCCTTGGGCAGGAGATAAGCGGATGGGCGCGTATGCTCGAAAGAGACGAAGAGATGATTCGCTCCGGACTCGAATTCTTGAGAGAGTTGGCGCTCGGCGGAACGGCTGTCGGAACCGGACTGAACGCTCACCCTGATTTTGCAGCTTCTGTTGCGGAGGAGCTTTCCATGCTTTCGGGAAAAGAGTTCCGAACGGCGCCGAACAAATTTCATTCGTTGACAAGCAAAGATGAACTGGTGTTTGTCCACGGCGCGCTGAAGGCGCTTGCTGCGGATCTCATGAAGATCGCCAACGATATTCGCTGGCTCGCTTCGGGGCCCCGATGCGGTCTCGGAGAACTTGTCATTCCTGAGAATGAACCGGGGAGTTCTATCATGCCGGGGAAAGTGAATCCGACGCAGTGCGAGGCGGTTACGATGGTGGCAGTACAAGTGATGGGCAACGACGCGGCAGTTGGTTTTGCCGCCAGTCAAGGAAACTTTGAACTGAATGTTTTTATGCCCGTCCTCATCTACAATTTTTTACAGTCTTGCCGTCTGCTTGGCGATGTTATGGACTCTTTCGAGCGCAACGCCGTCAGAGGCATGGAAGCGGACACGAAGCGTATAAGGAAGTATTTGAACGAATCGCTGATGCTTGTAACGGCCCTGACGCCTCGGATAGGGTATGACAAGGCCGCCGAGATCGCGAAGAAGGCGCACAAGGAAGGAAGTACGCTCAAGGAGGCGGCCGTCGCTCTGCACTATCTGACGGAGGATGAATTCGACAGCGCCGTTGTTCCGGAAAAGATGGTCGGACCGAGATAGAACGTCCTCTCTTTTAGCAAGAAAGAGGAGCTTGTAGTAACTGGAGAAAAAACAAAATCCGGTGATTGCAATACTTCCCTCTCTACAACCGACAAAGTCGGGAAAGCCGTCCTCCAGCCCATCTAGAAAATGCGCAACGGCCGGCGAAGCAGCGTTCCCTCGCCGGCCGTTGCGTCTCATGAGATTACTCAAACAGTCGGATAACGCGCTCCGCTATCTGTTCCGGTAGCCTTTCAGGGCTTTTTCAATCCCTTCCATGCCTTCTTTTAACAGCGCTCTGGGCGTGGCGATGTTGATTCTGGCAAACCCGTCGCCGCCCGTTCCGAACCAGTGTCCGCCGTCGAGAGCCACTTTGCCCTTTTCCACGAGCAGCCTTTCCAGCTCCGGTCCGGAGAGATTCAGCGAGCGGCAGTCGAGCAGCGGTACATAGGTCCCCTCGGGGCGAAGGAGCGAAACTTCCGGCAGATGCTCTGCGAGAAATGTGTCGATGAAGTCCAGATTGCCTTCAAGATAGCGCAACAGCTCGTCAAGCCATGCGTCTCCCTTGGTGTATGCCGCTTCCAGCGCTGTGGCGCCGAAGACGTTGCCGCCGTCGATGTTGACGAAATCGATGACGGACTGGTAGTTGTCGCGCAGTCGTTTCGAGGGGATGACAACCGCCGCTGTGGCAAGTCCCGCAATGTTGAATGTCTTGCTTGGCGCGACTGTGGTGATGGTACTCTCCCTCATAGCGTCGGAGACGGAAGCGAGCGGAGTATGCTTCGCTCCTTTATAGAGGATGTCGCAGTGAATCTCGTCGGAGACGACTACAACGCCCTTCGCGGCGCAGATCGCGCCGAACTTTTCGAGTTCTTCTCTGCTCCAGACGCGTCCTACCGGGTTGTGGGGAGAGCAGAGGAAGACGAGCTTGACCGCGGAGTTGTCAAGCTTCTTTTCAAGGTCGTCGAAGTCCATCTCAAAACGGCCGTTGACCAGCTTCAGGGGGTTCTCTACGACGGTGCGCCCCCTTCCCTTGATGGTGGAGAAGAAGGGGTAGTAGACGGGAGGCTGCACCAGTATTCCTTCCCCGGGTTGTGTAAAGGCCATTATGGCGGCCGCGAGCGCCGGAACGACTCCGGGGGCGTGACGAATCCACTCGGTGCGTATTTCCCAGCCGTGCCTGCGAAGGAACCATCCTGCGATCGCCTCGCGATACGGTTCAAAACGGCGGGTGTAGCCGAAGATACCGTGGTCTACACGCTCCCGGAGGGCTTCGATTACCTCGGGGGGCGCTTTAAAATCCATATCCGCCACCCACATCGGAAGCAGATCGTTTGTCCCGAAGAGCGGTTTCATGCCGTCCCACTTGGCGCAGTCAGTATTTCTTCTGTCGATCACCGTATCGAAGTCGTAGCGCGTCATAATGCGAACCTCGCTTTCAACAAGTTGCTACTATCATATCATTTTTTTAAACGAGGAGAAGATGCTGCATTGAGAAAAACTGCTTTTCCGTCCCCCAAAAGCGAACAATTCCAGAGTTATACTAAAAATGCAAAGCTTTACGATTTACGCCCAGGGAAATAGTCTCACGGCGTCTTTATTTGGAACGAAATCATAACCTTGATGGAAAACTCATAAGAAAAATTTGTGCAAACTGCATCTACAAAGAGAGGGCTTAGGCGCCATGTTCTTCCAATTCTGAAGTCACGCGTCCCCTCTTGTAGGAAAGTGGAAGAAGTGGTAGTCTGATAGTCCAATCGCAATTTCACTCAACATCTTGTGTGTGAAACTTTTGTCATTGTATATATAGTGTTTTTTAGGAGGGGTTTACGTGTCAGTTTCCTACAAGGAACGCTTTCGTTCTTCCTTTTCATCCTCTGCGCCGGCAGGCGGTGAACGTCTCTCCGAGAATGCTCTGTGGCTTCTCGACCAGCGCTATTTTGCCCGCCGGTATGACCCGGTTCTACGTGGAATCCGGAAGGAGAAATCGTTTGAGGAGTTTGCCCGTCGGGTAGCGCGTACTGTCGCATGCGCGGAGACGTCGTATCTCGCAGGAGGGGAAGAGGATCTGCAGTGGCTTCGCAGGCTGGAACGGAATATCTTCGACGATATCCTGAACCGCCGCTTCCTGTTCAACTCCCCGTGTCTCTTCGGAGCGGGGGCGGGTTTGACCGTGGACCCCGGGATGGCGGAGAGGATCTATTGCGATCCTGAGGAACTGACGTTTGAAGACTACTCTTTGCTCCATCGTTCGAAGACGAAGGGGCAGCAGCTCTTCGCCTGCTTTGTCATAGAGGTCCCCGACAGTATCGACGGCATTTTCGACTCCGTCAAGGACGCGGCCGTGATCAGCAAGTACGGCGGCGGCGTCGGAGGAAACTTCGGCCATCTTCGCGAGCGCAGCTCCGTCATCAACGGAGGCATCGGCGGCCAGGCGAGCGGTCCGGTGTCGTTCATGGAAACGTGGAACACAATGGGCGCGGTGGTGGTGCAGGGAGGCCGCAGGCGCGCCGCGCTCATGGGGATGCTCTTCGACGACCACCCCGACATCTTCGACTTCATCGACGCGAAGGTCGACGAGGGGAAGCTTCCGTACTTCAACATCTCCGTCTGCGTCTCCGATAAACTGATGAAGTCCGCGCAGACCGGCGCCGACTTCAACCTCGTTTCCCGAAGCAACGGGAGTGTTGTCCGCTCGCTCAACGGCGCCGAACTGTGGAGCAAACTCTGCGAAAACGCGTGGAAGCGCGGCGATCCAGGCATCTTTTTCATTGATAGGGCGAACGCCGACAATCTGCTGAAGCTCGACGAAACGTGGCGTATCGAATCTACGAATCCATGCGGTGAACAGCCGCTGCCAAATTATACCAGCTGTAATCTCGGCTCGGTGAATGTAGAGGCCTTCGTGGAGCGCAGGGAGGACGGGAGCGTTCGTTTCGACTTCGCCGCTTTTTCAGATCAGGTTTTCCGGTCGATGTACTATCTCGACCTCGTTATCGACGCCTGCTCCTACCCGCTGGAGAAGATCGGGGAGCGCACGCGGCGAATCCGTCCCGTGGGACTGGGTATCATGGGACTGGCCGACGCCGCCATCTTGCTGAGGATGCGGTACGGCTCGGAGCGTTTCAAGGTTTTCTGCAGGACGCTCGCCGATTCCATGGGGAGCGCGGCGCTCTGCGCAAGCGTCGGGATGGCCGAGGAGATGGGGAAGGAGCCGTTCCCCGACGCGCACCTTGTCGAGGAGCTCTTCCGCAGATTTGCAGCTGAACAGGGGGAGGAGCTCTTCCCCGAATCGTGGTTTGCTTCCCTTGATCGTGAATCAATGCAGTCGCTTGTTGAGAAGATGCGTTCGTCGCCGACGATTCCCTACACCCTTGCGAATGCGTTCGAGTCCTTCTTCAACGCCGAGGGGCTCGGCAATGAAGAAGAGCGCCTTGCGCTTGCCGCGAAGGTCCTTCAGGCGTTCGCGAGAGGGCGCCTCCGCACAAGCAGACGTCTCTCCATCGCGCCCACCGGCTCGATCTCCATGCTCATCGACGCCAGCGCTGGTATCGAACCGAACTTTGCCTGGAGCTGGAGCCGCCGTATCGCCAAAGCCGACGGCGACGGTCAGGAGACGAGAGAGTTCCATCACAAGCTGCTCTCGCCTCTTCAGGCTGCGGAGCTGCACGACACGGGGGCGCTCTCGGACCCCGTCTTCGTGACCGCCTACGACATCACCCCGGAAGAGCATGTCGAGGTGACCGGTATCTTCGCTGGCGTTGTGGACAGCGGCATCAGCAAGACCGTGAACCTCCCCAACGACGCGACCGTCGACCAGGTGAAGGCGATCTACCGGCGCTGCTACGAGATGGGCGCGAAGGGGATAACGATCTACCGCGACGGATCCCGCTCCTTCCAGCCGATCGAGACGACGAAAAAACCGGAGAAGGCCGAGCAACCGGAGGAGAAGCAGCCGCTTTCCAGCAGGGTAAAAGAGCGCCCGGGGTTGGTTGTCTTCGGAAAGACGATCAAGGAGACGACGCCCTGGGGGAGTATCTACGTCACCCTGAACTTCGACGGCAACGATCCGTTCGAGGTGTTCGCCACCATCGGCAAGAGCGGCTCTGAGCTGAAAGCCATGACGGAGGCGCTCTCTCGCGCGATTTCCATCGGCCTTCGCAGCGGCGGCAAGCTGGAGGACTTCATCGCCACGCTTAAGGGACTTTCAGGGAAGGAGTACTGGCTCTTCGAGTTCGACGACAAGCACGTCGCCCGTTCCATACCGGACGCGATCGCAGTGCTGCTCGAACGGCTGATAGGAAAGGATATTGGAACGCAGGGCGTAAGCGCAGGCGTCGAGTGCCCTGAGTGCGGCGCGCCGATGGAGATGATTTCCGGGTGCGAGTACTGCTTCAGCTGCGGGTACTCCCCCTGCAAGTAATGATCGCCGGATAATAAGATGAGGCCGGAAGGAGCGCAGAGCTCTTCCGGCCTCATCTTATTATTATGAAGGGGGAGGTTTTTAAGCGACGATATCGAAGAGAAAACCGAGAATCTCGTTCCGCCGCTCTATGAGGCGCACTATTTCGTCGGAAGGGATTTTGCGGATGATCTTCTCCTCGTCGTTGCTTTCTTTCACGATCACCTGCACAAGGTCGGCTTCTTCCTCTATGTTGAACTGGAGGTATCTGCTGTGGAGGGCCGCATGCTCCTGGAAGGAGTCGAGCGCGCGTTCAAGCGACTTGTCGCCTCGCAACACACGATCACGGAAACGTCCGTCGGAGAACGTCCGCTGCTCGTCGTATCGTTTTCTAGGGTAGGATGGTTCAAGGTAATTCTTTCTCGCCCATCCCATAACCTCGACAGAAGGAACGGAAAAAGCAGGAGCCATGCTTTTCACCTCCAGAATACACTTCACCATCATCTAAAATATACTCCGTAGCGGGAGATATGTCAAACGATTCCGTTTTGACAGAACGGACTTTCCCATTGACATGAAGGGAAAATCACGTATAATGCTTTCGGTGGTTTTGTTTTTACAATTGAGACTCTTATCGAGAGAGGTGGAGGGACTGGCCCGATGAAGCCCGGCAACCTGCCTGAAAAGGTATGGTGCCAATACCAGCAGCCGAATTTTGGGCTGACTGATAAGAGGGAGCGTTTGAGCGACAGTCAAAGGCCCTTCTTGTGAGGGGTCTTTTTTTGTTCCATTAATTTGCAGCAAGGAGGAAAAACAAGTGACAAAAGAGCGTTATCTCTTCTCATCCGAATCAGTGACCGAGGGACATCCCGACAAGGTAGCCGACCAGATTTCCGACGGTGTGCTCGACGAGATCCTCAAAGCCGATCCTCTGGGCCGCGTTGCGTGCGAGGTTCTCTGCACCACCGGCATGGTGATGGTTGCAGGCGAAATTACCACGCAGACGTATGTGGACATTCCCAAGATTGCCCGTGACATCGTGATGGAAATAGGTTACACGCGCGCGAAGTACGGTTTTGACGGAGAGACCTGTGCTGTGCTCACAGCCATCGACGAACAGTCCGGCGATATTGCGCAGGGTGTCGACAACGCCCTTGAAGTCCGCGAGCACCTGGTGACGGAGGAAGAGATAGCGAAAACCGGCGCCGGCGACCAGGGGATGATGTTCGGCTTCGCCTGCAAGGAGACGGAAGAGTACATGCCGATGCCGATCGCACTGGCGCACCGCCTTGCAAGGCAGCTCGCCAAGGTCCGGAAGGACGGCACAATTCCCTACCTTCGTCCCGACGGCAAAACACAGGTGACGCTGGAGTACGTCGACGGAAAGGCCGTCCGTGCGGATACGATCGTCGTTTCCGCCCAGCATCACCCGGAGGCCACGCTGGCCGAGATACGGGCGGACATCATCGAGCACGTCGTGACGCCGGTCATCCCGGAGTACCTGATGAAGAACGACACGAGAATTCTTGTCAATCCGACCGGCCGGTTCGTCAAGGGCGGCCCTATGGCCGACTCTGGGCTCACCGGCAGAAAGATCATCGTCGATACCTACGGCGGATGGGTAGCCCACGGCGGCGGCGCCTTTTCAGGGAAGGATCCGACGAAGGTGGACCGCTCCGCGGCATACATGGCGCGGTACGCGGCAAAGAACGTCGTGGCAGCCGGGCTTGCCGAGCAGTGCCAGATACAGCTGGCATACGCCATCGGCGTAGCGGAACCTGTTTCCATAATGCTGGATACCTTCGGTACGGGAAAGCTCTCTGACGAGGAGATCACACGCCTCGTGCGCAAGACGTTCGACTTCCGCCCGGCGGCGATCATTCGCGACCTCGATCTTCGCAAACCCCAGTATCGCCGCCTTGCGGCTTATGGACACATCGGCCGTATCGACCTCGATCCGCTGCCCGCATGGGAGCGGACGGACCGGGCCGAAACTCTGGCCAAAGCGCTGAAATAGCGCCGATTTAGGTTTTCTCCAGAGCGGGAGGCTGCGATATGCGGCCTCCTTTTTCTTTTCCTCGCTCTTTCTCTGTGCTATTATGGCCGTAAGAAGACGAACGGCGTCCCCTATTTCCGGAGGCGAGGAGTGATGGTATGTGCAGAGAGGAGAACTTGATATCGATTGTATTCTCCACAATAGAGGAATTCGCCCCTCAAAGAAACGGTCTTTTAACGCTTATGTGCTCAATGTGCGGTTCGCAGAGAGGCATGCGTCTTTTTGTAGCGGTAAACGAGGCGGTCAACAATGCGCTTTTTCACGCAAACAGGGACCTTCCTGAAGCGTGCGTGGAGCTTGTTGCCGTCGATGAGGGCGCGAGCTTACGTATATCCGTACGGAGCGAAGGCGACGGTTTTGAACACGACTTGCGTGCTGATCCCGGCGTCTTTTCCGATTTTCTCAGGGAGTCGGGCCGGGGAGTGCAAATTATTCTCCACGTCGTTGACGAGGTGAGCATTGAAGAGTCGGGAAGTATCGTCACGCTTCGTATGGGAAAAGATGATTCGCAGAGGAGAAACTCCTCGATTCCGTCATGAGGTGATCGCATGAAAAACGCTCTCCAGACATCTTCGCCCTTCCCCTTGGCTCTGGAAGTTGCCGGTTTTCGTTTTAACGGAATGAATCTGCTGGATATGTTCGGAGAATCTCTCGTGATGTGGGAGACGGCGACGGGGCATATCGTGTACATGAACGAGGCGGCGAGGGTGCTCTACGACTACACGCTGGCGGAGACCGCGGCCCTTTCCATCGAGGAAATTTTTCCTTCCCGCGATGAAGTTGCCGACAGGTCGTTCTCCGTGATTACGACCTCGCACAGAAAGAAGAGCGGCATCTTCTTTCCCGTGCAGGCAACGTGCCGCACATTGGCGCAGGACACCGAAGAAATCATGATGATGGTTGTCGCCGACATCTCGCCGGAAAATCTGGCGCGGGACGACGTTGCGCTCGCCTCGGACATTCAGCGGGGATTTCTTCCCGGAGATCTTGTGGGAGAGCCCGATGTCGAAGTACGGAGCATCTACCGGCCGATGTTTCTCATCAGCGGGGATATGTTTGGCTATCATTGGGATCCTTCCGCACGGGTTTTGAACGGCTACATCTACGACCTCATGGGACACGGCGTTCCCGCTGCGCTCCAGACGTCGGCCCTGATGGTCCTCTTCCGGCAGGCGTTCGAGGACGAGGACAGAATCGGCTCCAGCCTGACGGAGAAGCTGCAATGGGTGAACGATACGGCTGCCGAGCGCTTCCTTTCGGATTCGTTCGCCGCGGCGATCTGCTTCCGCCTTGATCTGCGAAAGAAGAGGCTTTCTTACTGCGCGGCGGGAATCAACGCGTTCCTGCACGGAGTGAACGGGGAGTTGAAAAAGGTGCCCACTCCGGGGTCGCTCCTCGGGCTTTCCAGCCGGGTAGAGTTCGGATCGGGAGAGGTCTCTGTGAAACCGGGGGACTACTTTTTATTCACAAGCGACGGATTTCTTGATCTGCTGGAGGGAACGGAAACGCTGCGGATGGAATTTCCGGATGCCTACGACCATCTCTTCCAAATTGGCTATACAGGAGCCAGCAGGGACGATCTTTCCGCCCTCTGCGTCCATATCCGCTAAGCCGGCGCACAGCAAGGCTCACAAGGTTATCGCTCGTCCGGAGTAATCATGCGGAGGTTGCGGATGATTACCTCCACCAGTTCGTCAGGGTCGACCGGCTTCGCGATATAGTCGTCCATCCCGGCGTCAAGGCACATCTGTCTGTCTCCCTCCATGGCGTAGGCGGTCATGGCGATGACCGGAAGACGCTGCGCTACAGTTTCCCTTTCGCGTGCCCGTATGGCCCTGGTTGTATCCAGGCCGTTTATCCCGGGCATCTGGATGTCCATGAAGACCAGGTCGAAATGCTCGTCGGAAATTTTTTTCAACGCTTCGGCGCCATCTTCCGCCAGCGAAATGTTCCATTCCGGGCCGCCCTTTTTTCGCAGGATTGTCCGGGTGAGGCTGCGGTTGAACTTATTATCGTCGACGACGAGGATGGCGAGCCTCCCCGGCAGGGCGAGGAGCGCGTCCGGGGTTTCCTGCTCCGGCTGTGCTGCCGGTTCCTCGCTGGTCTGTTTGTTCTCGGCAGTCCTTTTCATTGCTACTGTGAAATGGAAAATATTATGCTCGTTCCCGACACTCTCTGCCCGGAGCCCGCCCCCCATGGCCTCGGCCAATCCCTTGGCGATGATCAATCCAAGACCCACCCCTTCGTAGGCGCGGGAGAATTCGCTGCGGTCCAGGGCCGAAGAGTCGAGCATCGCGTTGATTCTCTCACCGGCGATTCCCTCCGCCGAGTGGGCAACAGAAAACTGGAGAGTAATCGTTTCGCGGGTTTCGTGGACGATGGAAACCCTGATGTCGATTTTGCCTTTCGCGGTAAACGCGATTGCAGTACCGACGATATTGCGGAGTACCTGCCGCAGACGGGCGCTGTCGCCGCAGAGGAATTCCGGAATATCGGGCGCTATCGAGAGTTCCATCTGAAGACGCCGCTCTTGGGCCGTCATTGCCAGGGGGCGTACCGCCTGCGAGCAGCAGGATCGAAGAGGTACGGGATCCGATTTTAGTTCAAGCTGCCCTGTTTCGAGGCGCGAAAGATCAAGCAGCTCCTCGACGAGCAGGAGTAAATCCCTGGAAGATGAAGAGAGCATTTCAACGAACTTTTTTTGTTCGAGGTCGAGTTTTGTCCCTTGAAACAGGTTGACAACTCCAACGATCGAATTGAGGGGAGTCCGTATCTCATGGCTCAGATTTGCGATGAACGCGGCTTTTTTCTTGTTCGCGTCCTCTGATTTTGCAAGGGCTTCCTCAAGGCGAGTGATCTTCGACGACGTTTCCTCGGAGAGATGGTCGTTCATGGGCGTTCCTCCTACTCTGGGAGCGATCCTCATTCTGTAGTGATTATAAACCGGAAGAGAAAAAAGGACAAAGGGGAGAAGACGCTCCCCTTTGTCCTGAAACGCTTCGTTTCGAGCGGGTTGGCGTTATCTGAAAGCGTAGACCTTTCCGTCGTAGCTCCCGAAGTACACAATGCCGTCAACCACAAGCGGAGACGACATGATCTCTCGCTCCGACTCGAACCGCCAGCGTTCACGTCCTGTGGCGGCGTCGAGCGCGAAGAACACTCCGGAATCGGAGCCGAAGAAAACGAGCCCTTCATGCACTGCCGGGTCGGAGTGAATGCCGCCCGGTACCGGGAATTCCCACGCAAGCTTTCCGGACGCCGTGTCCACTGCAACGAGTTTGCCGTTGATGGCGCCGAAGAAAACTTTCCCCCCCGATACTGTAGGGGATGTTGTGATCGATTCCCCTGCGTTGTATTTCCAGAGAGGAATGACTCCCTTGATTCGGACTGCCTGCAGTTGGCCGTCCCAGCTGCCGAAGTAGACAACGCCGTTCGACACCGTCGCCGAAGAGCCTATGGGTCCGCCGCTGCCGCCGCCCCACTCCCTCTTTCCTGTCTGAGCGTTCAGAGCATGGAAGAGCCCCTCGTACGCGCCGACGAAGACAAGACCGTCGCTGTAGGCCGGCGAAGAACGAAGCTCTCTTCCCGTGTCGAACGTCCACGCGAGCGCGCCGTTCGTCGCGTTCAAGGCGTACGTTTTCCCGTCCGCGCTATTGAAGAAGACTCTTCCGTCTCCTGCGGCGGGGGAGCCCCATATCGAAGCGGGGGTGTACTTCTCGGAGGGGCTGTAACTCCACTGCACCGCTCCGGATGCAAGATTGATGGCGAAGAGCGTGCCGTCGGCCCCGCCGACATACGCGCTTCCTCCAAACACAGCGGGCGCGCCGTTTATCGTTGCTTTCGTGTCGAAGATCCAGAGAGAGCGTCCTGTATTTCTATCCAGAGCGTGCAGTTTGCCAGTATCGTCGCCGATGAGAATCTTGTCCCCCGCGACGGCGGGGGAGCCGGAGACGGAGGACAACGCGTCGTAGCTCCAGTGAAGAACGCCCTGCCACCCAGTCGCTTCAGTCGCCGGAAGAACGGCAAAGAAAAGAAGGAGCGAAAGGAGAGACAGCATCGAAAAAACTCTGTTGTTTCTTTTGTACATGAACAACACCTCTTTTCTTGGGGTAGAGTACTTCTAGCTGATATTATACCCTACTTCGGTGTTGTTGCATCGTTAAAATACCGACGTTGAAAAGACAGGGAAACAGGGGTACAATTCGGTGCGTTGAAGAGAAGGGAGCGTGGTGCACGTGCAACTTCACGGCACGGCGGAAAAGTGGTTGAAAGAGTATATCGATTCATTCCGGGATGAAAACGGGGGCCTGCACCCCTTGATGGAGGTGAAACGGACGCACAGTCTCCGCGTGCGGGACAACGCGTCGCAAATTGCCTCCGAGCTCGGGTGGTCCGGGGAGCAGCTTGATTGTGCGCTCACGGCGGCGTTACTGCACGATACTGGTCGTTTCCCCCAATTCGCGGAGTGGGGAACCTATTACGACGGCGCATCTCTGGATCATGGCGACTTGGGGGAAAAGACGCTCAGGAAGCATTTTCCGGATGAGAAGGTCGCAACGTACGGGCGATGGGAGGATATCCTGCTCGCCGTGCGGCTCCATAATAAAAAGGAGCTTCCCGCAGGAATTACTCCTGCGGCGGCGCCTTTAGTCCAGATTGTCCGCGACAGTGATAAACTCGACGTCTTTCGTCTTGTCCGGATGCATGTGGAGGAGGACAGAATCAACGAGCTGTTGCCCAGAATTATCCTCTCGGGAGGCTATTCGGAGGCGCTGGTACGGGAAGTATCCTCTGAAAGAAGAGCTTCGTACAGCAATGTCCGTTCCCTCTCTGATTTTCTTCTGGTACAGCTTTCCTGGGTGTTCGACCTTAATTATGCTCCGTCCTTCCGTATGCTGCGGAGAGACGGGGTTCTCTCGTGGATGGAACGCGTTCTGCCGCAGGATGCGTCTGTGAACGGTTTTATTCAGTCGGCTCTTCACCATGCATTGCTCGGGGAGAGCGCGTAAGGCAGAAAAAGAGCCAACGAAGCGGCCCGGAGAGCGAGCGATCTTCCGGGCCGCTTCGTGACGTCCGTTAATTGAAGCGGTGTGAGATGACGTCGATGATCGCTTTATCGAGATTCTGCATGCCGTGGACGGAAACCTGGACCATGTTGTTCACGGTTTTTTCGATGGTTTCGTCTACAAGCCCCTGGGGCTCGGGGTAGTGACCGTCAAAGACAAGCAACGCTGCGTGATACGCTTCAAGCGCGCCGGTTCCTACTTTCAGTGCGCAGGTGTATTTCGCTCCGTCGCAGACCATACCGACGAGGTTTCCCAGAATGATCAGCATAGCTTGGGCGGCTTTGGCGATATCTTTTGTCTTCAGGTAGGTCATCCCCGCCGCAGCGCCGGCGCCGGCGGCGACAGTGCAGCCGCAGGTCGGCGTCAGGCGTCCGGTGCGGCTTTTTACATAGCTTGTGGCGAGGTGGCTGAATGCGACAGCTTTCGCGGTTTCTTCCTTGTCCGCGCCCAGGTGCGCGGCGAAGATCGCCACCGGAAGGATGGCGGTGACTCCGTGGTTGCCGCTGCCTGCGCTGCTCATAACGGGGAGGGGAGCTCCCGACATGCGGGCGTCCGCCGCAGCCGCGGCGTAGGATTTTATCTTCAGGCTGAGGTCGTCGGAATCGAATCCTGTTCCGGAGTGCTTTCGAATGGTTTTACCGAGATTGAGTCCCGAATCGTGGTCGGGGGAGAAACCGTATTCCGCGATGTGCATATTCATCTCCACGCCTTTGAGGACATAGTCGATATCCTCTTCGTCCATGGAGTCCACCATCGACACGAGCTCCGAGAATCCCATCCGCGACACTTCCTCGGAGATGCTCTTTGCCTGTTCCGAAATGTTTGTGGATTCGGGGCATACTGTGGAGAAGCGGATTTTGTCGTCGAGCAGAACTTCCACGATGTTGGTGTGGCTTCCTTCGATGCGGCAGAGAGCGGTTTTCCCGCCCGATTGGATTTTTGCTTCGACAAAGACTCCGTGCCGCTCCATGTCGGGGATTATCTTGATACACCCCTTGCCCAGCAGCTCCAAAGCCTTTGCTGCGTCCTCTTCTGCGCAGTCCTTCAGAACTTCGAGGCCGTACTCCGATCGTCCGCAGAGGACGGCGAGCGCCGCGGCAACATTGTTCCCGCGAAGACCCTTAGTGCCCGGAATCCCCACGTCCACGCCGTTCTTGTAGATGCTGTCGCTTACAGTCACGACAACGCTTTCCACATCTCCCGGCAGCTCTTCTTTCGCCCGGGCGACAGCCAATGCCACCGCTCCGGGCTCGGTACACCCGAGGGCGGGTTTTACTTCGGACTTCAAAAATTCCTTGACGGTGAACATTTTGTCCCCTCCACGCAGTAAAATTTGAGAATCAGGGTATATACTAGACAAATGGTACCGTGCAACGAAAAGCACGTCAATCGTTTCTTGGGGGGCTGTGCGAAACACGGGAAAGAAGATATGTTTTTTTCTTGCTCGTGTTGTTCTCTATAAGATACAATAGAAGAATATGATAGCCCTTTGTTTGAAGGGCAAGATCCAGAGAACACTTTGCAGAGGAGAGAATCTTTTTGAGTATACAACTGCCCGTTTTAAAGTTAGGAAAACATATGCCCCGGTATCCCTTGATACAGGGCGGCATGGGAGTTGCGATTTCAGGACCCAGTCTCGCGGGGCATGTGGCGAAATGCGGCGGGGTGGGAACGATCGCCAGCGTAGGACTTGCGGCAAACTCCCCACACTACAACGGTCGCAACTATTTTGACGCGAACCAGCTGGCAGTCAAAGACGCCATAGCGGATGCGAGGAAAATCGCCGGTCCCGGCGGAGTGATCGCCGTCAACTGCATGGTGGCGCTTACGGACTACGACCGGCAGACTCTTTCCGCCTGCCAGGGGGGCGTTGACGTCATCATCTCCGGAGCGGGGCTTCCTCTCCGCCTGCCCGAGTACACTCGCGACTTCCCGGATGTGGCGCTCGTTCCGATCGTCAGCTCGTTGAAAGCCGCCGCGCTGATCACCCGCAGATGGGAGAAAACGTACGGACGTGTTCCCGACGGTTTCGTCGTCGAGACGCCGAAGTACGCCGGAGGACATCTCGGAGTGACGAAGATGGACCAGGTGGATGACGAGCAGTTTACCCTTGAACGAGTTATCCCCGAGCTTGTTGAATTCGTTGAGAAAGAGATGGGTAGCGATATCCCGGTCATCGGCGCGGGCGGCATATGGGGCCGCGAAGATATGGAAAAGGTCTTCGCCCTCGGAGCTAAAGGAGTGCAGATCGGGACACGGTTCGCCTGTACGTTCGAGGGGGATGCTTCGGACAGGTTTAAGCAGGCGTTCATCGATGCGACCGAGGAGGACGTTGTTATCATTCATAGTCCCGCCGGTCTTCCCGGGCGTGCGCTCAAATCTCCCTTCGTCGCTCAGTACCTGGAAGGGAACGTTAAGAGTAAACCGTGCATTGCGAACTGTCTGACGCACTGCAGGTACAAGACGGAGAAAGAAACTTTCTGCATCGCGCAGGCCCTGATCGACTCCTTCCGCGGCAACTGGGAGGAAGGGCTCTTCTTCTGCGGATCAAACGTCGTGAAGGTAAAGGAAATGCAGCACGTCGAAGACATAATGAGAGACTTCTTTCCCGAGATGGCATAATTCGGACTCGCCGGAGCGTTTCTGCCGCGCTTTTCCTTTTCAAGGCGGGAGCTTGCTCCCGCCTTTTCTGATAGAAAGAGGGAGGAGAACACGATGAAGACTACCCTGCGTCGTTGCGTTGTGATCTGCGCAATGCTCTTGGCAGAACTGTTTTTCTGCATCCTGATTTATGGGAGCGCGAGCTCTGCGAACCCTCCCGAAGCATCGCAGGAAGCGGAAAAAACGGTTCTGGAGGTTGCGAAGGTCAACGTGGAGGCCTCCGTTCGTGAAATTCCATTGGACAAGCAGGCTATACAGGATCGCATCACTGATATTCAGACGGAGTTGGACGCTCTCATCGAGAAGAAAGAGAGCCTCTTGGAGACTGAGAATATTGAAGAGGATGATCTGCGAAGGACGCTTGTCGCTCTCGGCTCTCTTCAAAACGTCTATTCCAGGCTGACGAGCGCCCAGGATAATCTTACGGAAGCGAAGCGGGAGCAAGAGGCGCAGGAGAAGAAGTCAGCGGAGCCCGTCATTAGCGGACAACCGCCCTTCAACCTCTCATTCTACGAAGACGTCCGTAACCGGTACGAGTCTGTTGAGCAGCGTCTTGAAGCCGTGAATTCTTCTCTCCGTCTTTCCGAAGGAAGCGTTTCAACAGTAGATGAGCAGATACGGAGGATGGAAGAACAGCACAGAGTCCTTTCCGAAGAATTGCAGAACCTGAAAAATGCTTCCGGCGTGAAGCAATTGCTCCAGGTAAAGGAATCCGAGGCTGATCTTGAGACCGCTAAGGCGTCCCGGATAGTCCAGGATTTGAACATTGAAGCGCAAAACATTAGCCGCAATCTGCTTCTCGCTGAACGCGACAAACTGAAAACAGGATTGGAGTTCGTTAAGAAACATGTAGCGTACGACGAGAAAGACCGGACGGCGCGGGCCGAGCGCATCGGCGAGCAGATAGCGGCGGCCAGAGAGAAGCTCCCCGGGCTGCGCGAAGAGAGAGAGAAGGCGAGAACCGCCCTCTCAAGGAGCCAGGGAGCGTTGACTTCAGCAAGAAACGAGAGGGAAAGGGTGCTTGCGCAGGCTGGAGTAGCCGAGCAGCAGGCTGCGCTTCAACTCGCGCAGGTTTCTCTGGAACATACGGAACTGACGCTGCTCTTTCTCGAAGAGGAGCAGCGGATATGGAATGCCAGGTATTCTCTCCTCAACGGAAGTCTCAAGGGGCAGGAACTTTGGGATATGCGCTCGCTCATAGTCACACGCGTGAAGGATTTAGAGAGCGCTTTCCTAGTTCGTCAAAGGGATGTTTCCTCCATTCAGGCGGAAATGCACGCGGCCCAAAAAGAACTGGAGGAACACACTGGAGCAAATGCCGTTCTTGCAAGAATACGTGCGAGGATTGATCTGCTCAACCGCATAGCCGAGAGCGCGAACGCCTCGATGGCCCGGATTTTTTCGCTTTTTAATCAGTACAACCGACTCCGTGAGGAGATCAACGATCATATCGACGCGGTGAAGATTGCGGAACGAGTTACCACCTTCGGCAAGGAGCGTTTTTTGGCGTTTTGGAACATCACTCTCTGGTCCGGAGACGGGTTCGACATCACAGTGGCAAAACTGGTTTTCGCGGTCTCCCTCTTCCTCGCTGCGTTCTTTCTGAGCGGACGTCTGACCGATTTCCTCAGCAGGACGTTGCTTAACCGTTTCGGTCTGGATTCAACCGGGATGATGGCCAGCAGGAAAATTCTCTTTTTCATCCTGATGGGCGCCCTTATTCTGGCCGCGCTCGATCTTGTCGGCATACCGCTTACGGCGTTCGCGTTCCTCGGAGGCGCCCTTGCCATCGGCATCGGTTTCGGAGCCCAGAATATTTTCAACAACCTGATCAGTGGTTTTATTCTTATGTTCAGCGAACCGATGCGAGTGGACGATACGATCGAGATAGACGGTCTTTTCGCGACGGTGCAGGAGATAGGCACCCGCGCAACGCGAGTAAAAACGTTCGACAACATCGATGTGCTCATGCCCAATAGCTATTTTCTTAATAATAAAATTGTCAACTGGACCCTCACTGACCAGAAGATTCGCCTGAGAATCAACGTAGGCGTTGTGTACGGTTCCGACGCCCGAAAAGTGGAGGAGCTTCTTCTGCTTGCAGCCCACGATCATACGCGTGTACTGCGTAATCCGGAGCCCTTCGTTGTCTTCCGGGAGTTCGGCCCGAGCGCGCTCGAATTCACACTTTATTTCTGGATCGATATGACGAACGCTTCGACGCTCAAAGTGTCGAGCGATCTGCGCTATCGCCTCATCGCCCTCTTTGAAAAAAACGGGATCAAGATCGCCTTTCCGCAGATGGATGTGCATCTGGATACTCTCTCGCCTGTCGATATTTGTCTGAACCGTCCGCGTACTGCCGATACTGAACAAACACATACACAGGAGGAATAGCATTTCATGCTCTCGCTTGCAGAAAACGACCTGTACTCGCTGCTTCTTGATCTTGTCGCCATACCCAGCGTCTCCTTCTCCGAGGAGGAGAACCGGGCTGCGGATTTTATTTTTTCTACGCTCTCGGATCTTGAGTACTTTCGGCGAAACCCCTCCTTTCTGCGTTTCCTCCCAGCAGAGGGAGACCCGCTCGGACGCAAGGCCGTCGCTGCGCTCGTGAAGGCGAACCCCCGGACGAAAAAGACCGTCATTATTACGGGACATTTCGACGTGGTGGATGCGGAAGCGTGCGGTCACCTCAAAAATTTGGCATTCTCCCCCGAAGAGTATACCCGCCGTGTGGACGAACTGGAGATACCGGAGGAGGCTCGGGACGATCTGGCGAGCGGAGAGTATCTCTTCGGGCGCGGAGTTTCCGACATGAAATCAGGAATAGCGCTTGAGATGTGCCTTATAGGAGCGCTCTCACGTTTGGAGAGTTTCCCTGCAAACGTTATGTTTCTCGCTGTCCCCGATGAGGAGAACACCTCGGCAGGAATGCGGGGGGCTGTCCCCTGGCTTGTACGTCTTCGTAATGAATGGGAGCTCGAATACACAGCGTGCCTCAACAGCGAACCGTCGGTCGGCGGGCGGGGCATTCCTGCCGGAGGCGTCTACGTCGGTACAATAGGAAAGATAATGCCATTCTACCTCTGCGTGGGGAAGGAGGCGCACGTCGGCGACTACTATGAGGGGGTCAGCGCGTCGCTTTTAACGTCGTATCTTTCGCTCATCCTTGAGGGAAGCCCGGAGACTGCGGAATCCCTGGACGGGGTTCATTTTCCGCCGCAGGCCTGCCTTCGCTTCAAGGATCTGGTAAAAAACTATTCTGTGACGCTCCCCGAACGCTCCGTGGCGTATTACAACTGCCTCACCGTTTCCCGGACGCCCGCCCGGATTCTTGAGGAAATGAAAACGGTCGCCGGACGGGCTCTTGAGATGACGCTTACCCACCTGTCGAAAGCCAGGCAGACGCTGCGCGAACGAGGGGCTTCGCTCCCCGAGAAGAAGGCGTTCCCTCCGCGCGTCCTTTCGTACGGAGATCTTCTGGAGAAAGTCCGTAGCCGGACGGAGCGATTCGACGACGTGCTTGAATCTTTTCTGAAGACGCTTCCTGACTCCATGGACGAGCGCGATCTCTGTATCGAAACGGCGTCCTTTCTTCTCGATCTTTCCGGGGAGAAGGGGCCGCTCATTCTCGTCGGATTTTTACCGCCGTTCTACCCTCCGCGCCTCAACAGGAGCGAGAGCGCCGGAGAACGCGCTCTGCTGCGGGCGGTGGAACGTCTCAAGGAGGCTGGAAAGCCGTATGGCCTTTCCATAAGTAGAATCGATGTTTTTCAAGGAATTATGGACTTGAGCTACCTCGGGTTTCAAGGAGCGCCGTCGGAGCTTGACGCCCTGGCGGAGAATATGCCTCTCTGGGGGAGAGGGTACCGTTTCCCTCTTAACGAACTGAAAAAACTCGACGTTCCGATAGCAAACTTCGGCCCGATCGGAAAGGATGACCACAAGAACGCCGAGCGTATTCACCTGCCGTACTACCTTCACACGCTTCCCCCGCTTTTTTTCAAATTCGTGGAGTTTCTCGCTGAAGAATCTTAAAAAGAGGGTGGAGCTACTGATCAATACTGATTATAAAAGCGGGTTTTCGGAGACGAAAACCCGCTTTTGCATTTCAAAGTATATACAGGAAACCTTCTCCTCTTCTGAGGGTTTATATTTTTGTTTTTCCGGAGTTGAGAAAAAGAGGATTATGGTGGATAATAACTCAATGAAAGAATCAATTCTGGAATAGCAATAGTGGATGCACTACTTTTTGTAAACATCGTTTCGCACGCCTTAGAAATAGTGAAACGAAATTTACTATACCTTCAGAAAGAGGTGGCATGATGTCTCGAAACAGATCGGAAGAGCTTATGGAGATGGAACACGAATATGGCGCCCACAACTATCATCCGCTTGAAGTCGTGATCTCGAAAGCCGAAGGTATTTGGGTCGAGGACCCGGAGGGGCGGCGGTACATGGATATGTTATCCGCATACTCCGCAGTCAACCAGGGGCACAGACATCCAAAGATCATCAAAGCTTTGAAAGATCAGGCTGATATCCTCACCTTGACCTCCCGCGCCTTCTTCAACGACCGTTGGCCGGTCTTCGCGAAGAAACTTGCCGATTTCACGGGAAAAGAGATGATACTCCCCATGAATACCGGAGCCGAGGCGGTGGAAACGGCTTTGAAGACTATGAGAAAATGGGGGTACATGGTCAAGGGAGTTGAGAAGGACAAGGCGGAGATCATCGTCTTTGAAAACAACTTTCACGGACGAACCATTACCATTATTTCCTTCTCGATAGATCCCGACGCCACGGATTATTACGGCCCGTTCACCCCCGGATTCAAAGTAGTTCCTTACGACGACCTCGAAGCGGTCGAAAAAGCGGTGACGAAAAATACAGTCGGCATTATGGTCGAGCCCATCCAGGGAGAAGCCGGCGTCGTCGTTCCGAGCGACGGTTTCCTGAAGGGGCTGGAGACGATCGCCAGGAAGCACAATGTGCTTCTGGCCATCGACGAGATTCAGACCGGTTTCTGCCGCACAGGGAAGAATTTTGCGTTCCAACACGAGGGAATCGATCCCGACATCATCATCATGGGAAAGGCGCTTGGCGGCGGAGTCTTTCCGGTTTCCGCCATAGCGGCGAACAAGGATGTACTAGGTGTGTTCAAGCCGGGAACCCACGGTTCGACCTTCGGGGGCAATCCGTTGGCTTGTGCCGTTGCCAGCGCTGCTATCGACGTGCTCGTAGACGAAAAGATGGTAGAGCGCGCGGCCGAGATGGGAAAATACTTCATGGACGGTATCAAGGCGATTCAATCGCCGAAGATCAAGCTTGTGCGAGGTAAAGGCCTGCTCATCGGCGTTGTCCTCAACGAGTCGGCAGGGAAGGCCCGTCTCTATACGACGGCGCTGAAAGAGAAGGGCCTCCTCTGTAAGGAGACGCACGACTGGATCATCCGTTTTGCTCCGCCTCTTGTCATCACAAAGCAAGAGATCGACCAGGCGCTGAAGACTATTCAGGAAGTGTTTGCTTCGACGCCGATTCCCTGCGTGTAAAAGAATCCGCCCCGATGCGTTTGCGGCAGCTTCCTGAAGAGGCTGCCGCAAACTTTATGGGATGCAACTCGCTTGCAGTGAATCGCGTGTTCCTTTTATGTATGAAAAAATGACGGACGTCAAAGAAGCTCCAAAACAGAAAATGTCTCTACGGAAAACTTCTTTCTTGAAGAGCCCCAAAAGAGCCGAAAATATTTGAGAGATAGAGCGCGACGTAGTAAAATGACTTCTGAAAAGCAGTGAAACCGTACGGTGGAACACAAAAATCTCAGGAGGTGGTTGGTTTTGAAACGGAATTGGATGATCGCTCTCGTAGTGCTTGTTGTCGTCGCCGGGTATTTCTTTATGCAACAGCAGGCGCCGCAGCCCCCGAAGGAGGAGCCGGTGAAGGAATCTCCTACGCCGACGCCCGAGGCGCCGAAGGCTGAAGAGCCAAAGGCTGAGGAGCCGAAAGCCGAAGAGCCGAAAGCCGAAGAACCCAAGGCAGCAGAAGAGACTGTAAAGATCGGCTATCTTGCCGCTCTTACAGGCGACTGGGCGGCCTACGGTCAGACCGAGGAGAAAACGGCCCGTCTTGCAGTTGATGAAATCAACGCAAAAGGCGGCGTCCTTGGAAAGAAGTTGGAGCTCGTTGTCTATGACTTCCGTACGCGCGCCGAAGATGCTGTGAATGCCGTCCGGCGTATGATCGAAGAAGACAAGGTTGTGGCTATCGTCGGAGCCAACGGCAGCGGCATCAACATCGCTACCGCGCCCATTGTGAACCGTCTCGGCGTATCCCAGATCGGCACCGTTTCAACGAATCCTCTCGTCACCGTCGATGAGAAGGGCGAGGTTCGTCCGTACTCATTCCGTATATGCTTCACCGACCCCTACCAGGGAAAGCTGATCGCTTTCTTTGCGGCGAAAGAACTTAAGAGAATGAAGGCCGCTATTCTGTATGACGTGGGGAACGACTATTCTCAGGGCCTTCGTGAGTTCTTCATGAAGAGCTACGCCGAGTACCAGGGCGAGGTTGTCGCCGACCTCGGATTCCGCGGCGGCACAGATGTCGACTTCCGCGCGCAGCTCACCGAGATACGCGACAAGGGCGCCGATGTGCTCGTCCTTCCCAACATGGGCAAGGAGATGGCGCTCATCATGAAGCAGGCACGCGAGCTTGGTATGAACGAAATCGTCTTCGTCGGCGGCGACGGGTACGGCGAGTTCATGTGGGAGATCGCAGGAGAGGCCATGGAGGGCTCCTACTGGATTAACCATGTCGCTCCCGAGGATCCTGCGATGGCGCCCTTCTTCGCGGCGTACAAGGAAAAGTGGGATGACGAGTGCAAAGAGTTCGTGAACGGTGTGCTCGGCTATGACTCTATTTACTGGGTGGCCGACGCGATCTCCCGCGCCGGTAAGGCCGATCCGAAGCTCATCCGCGACGCGCTTGAGGCCACCAAAGATCTGAAGCTTCACCATGCCACCATCACCATGGACCCGAAGACGCACAACCCTGTCGACAAGGACGGCGTCGTTCTCATAGCCAAGGACGGCAAGGGGCAGTTCTTCACAAAGATCAAGCCGTAAGTGCACCGCAGAGTTTAAATAATACAATATACCGTGAAGAAAAAAGTATGATATAGTTGTTCCATGACGAGGGTAGGCGGAGACCGTCTGCCCTCGTCAATACGTGAAAGGGGTGATCCATATTTGGCAACGCTGATACAGCAGATCATCAACGGCCTCTCGCTTGGATCGGTCTACGCACTCATTGCCGTGGGATACTCTCTGGTGTATTCCGTCCTCCTCTTCTCCAACTTCGCCCACGGAGGCTTTCTTGTAATCGGCGGTTATATCTGCTACGCTGCGCTTCGTACTTTTAACATCGGAATATGGATGGCGGGTGCGCTTTCTCTGGTAGGAGCGGGAGCGGCGGCCATTCTCACGGAACGGCTCGCCTATCGCCCGATCCGCGAACGCACCAATGTGACTCTTTATCTTCTTATTGCCTCGATGGGAATGAGCATTGTCATCGAAAATATCTTTGTCATTGTGGCGGGAGGACGTTTCCGCGCTCTTCCTCCGGTGATCCCGACCACGCCGGTGAACTTTTTCGGTCTTGCCACTACAAGCGCGTTCGATCTTCTTTCCCTTGTTTCGGCTGTTGTTTTCCTCGGCGCATTGCAGCTCTTCCTGTCGAAGACCCGATGGGGGCTTGCCATAAGGGCTGCTGCGTATGATCTTCGAACTGCCGGCCTCATGGGAGTGAACGTCAATCGCTTGATCTCCATCGTCTTCTTCGTCGCGGGAGCGCTCGCTGCCGTGGGAGGAATTTTCCTCTCCGTCCGCTACACACTGTACCCCCAGCTGGGCGCAATCACAATCAAGGCATTTGTAGCGGCTGTTATCGGCGGTCTTGGTTCCCTTCCCGGCGCCGTGGTGGGCAGCCTCATCCTCGGGCTTGCGGAGATGCTCACGGCCGGTTTCATATCCAGCCAGATGCGCGACCTCGTCGTCTTTTCCCTGCTGGTCGTCACGTTGCTTGTCAAGCCTACCGGGCTTTTCGGCAAGAGCGTCAGCGAGAAAGTGTAGGTGAGCGAAGACCATGTCAGGTTATGCGGAAGGTATTATCATTCTTTTGTGCATCAACGCAATCGCAGCCATGGGAGTCTCTCTCCTCACAGGATTCACGGGCATATTCTCTTTGGGGCATGCTGCGTATATGGCGCTCGGAGCCTATACGTCGGCGATTCTTACAGTACAGCACGGCGTCCATTTCTTCCCCGCGATTCTTCTCGGCGGAGTGGTGGCTGTCGCCCTTGCCTACTTTATCGGCGTTCCGACGCTCAGACTCATGGGCGACTACTACGCTATAGCCTCCATCGGCCTTGGTGAGGCCATCAGACTTATCCTTGAAAACTGGCAGTCTGTGACGCGGGGAGCCCGAGGGTATCCGGGGATCGATCCGTACACCTCGCTGCCTATCGCAGTCGGGTTTTTCGTCATACTGGCCATTTTCATGTTCAACCTTATCAACAGCCGTTTCGGGAGAGCATGCAAAGCCTGCCGGGACGACTACATCGCCTCGTCGCTGCTTGGGTTCAACACCGCGCGAATCAGAGTTGTCAGTCTTATGATTTCGGCTTTCTACTGCGGTGTCGCCGGAGCGCTTCTCGGTGGTTTTCTTTCTTTCATTCAGCCGGTCATGTTCGACATGCTCAAGTCGACAGAATTGACAGCGGTCGTCGTCTTCGGAGGCCTCGGGTCAATGAGCGGCTGCATCCTGGGAACGGCGGTCATCACGTTGGTTACCGAGCTTTTCCGTCCTATCTCCCAGTACCGGATGCTTATTTACGGGGCTGTCCTCGTGATCATCATGGTTCTTCGTCCGGAGGGTATCATGGGCAACCGTGAGCTTCTCTCCTGGATTAAGGATCCTTTCGGGAGGCGGTCGTGATGAGCGCGATCTTCGAACTTTCCGGCGTTACAAAGAACTTCGGCGGCGTGCGCGCTGTGAGCGAAATGTCCTTTTCAATTCCGGAGGGCGAGCTGGCAGGCCTTATGGGACCGAACGGAGCGGGCAAGACTACGATCTTCAATCTTGTAACCGGCGTCTACGATCCCGACGAGGGGTCGATTCTCTTCCGCGGTGAGAACCTGGTTCCTTTGAAGACGTTCGACATTGTCCACAAAGGGATTGCCAGAACCTTTCAGAACCTGCGGCTGTTTCAGCGTTCCTCGGTTCTGGAGAATGTCATGACCGCTGCGCAGCAGCATGTCCCCTACACCTTCTTCGAGGGAATGACGCACCTCGGACGGTGGCGGAGCAAAGAGAGCGACATACGGAAGAAGAGCATGGAACTGCTCGAAAGGGTTGGACTCGCCGACAGAGCGAACCAGGCTGCGGGGACGCTCCCTTACGGACACCAGCGGCGTCTGGAGATTGCCCGTGCGCTCGCGCTGGACCCGAAATTGCTGCTGCTTGACGAGCCTGCGGCCGGAATGAACGCCGAAGAGGTTCTCTCGCTGAACTCTTTGATCCGGTCCATTCACACGGATTTCAAACTGACGATCCTCGTCATAGAACATCACATGGATCTCATCATGGAGATCTGCCCCCATATCGTGTGTATGAACTTCGGCGCGAAGATCGCCGAAGGAACGCCGGATGAGATCCAGAACCATCCGGAAGTTCTCAAGGCGTATCTCGGAGAGGAGGAAGAGGAATGAGCGACGCGGTTATGAACGAGAAAAAAGCCCTCCTCGAAGTCCATGACCTCCACGTGAGCTACGGCGCCATCAAGGCTCTCTCCGGAGTCTCTCTGAAGGTGTTCGAAGGCGAGATCGTCAGCGTCATCGGTTCGAACGGCGCGGGCAAATCTACGCTGATGAATGCTATCATGGGTATGGTGCGGCGAGAAAAAGGAGAAATCCTTCTTGGCGACGTAAAGCTTGACTCGAGAAGTTTCAGGGTGGTACAGCAGGGGATTTCGCTCAGCCCCGAGGGCCGCAAGGTCTTCGCCCCTCTCACTGTTCTGGAAAACTTGAAGATGGGAGCTTTCCCTCGGGGAAATGACAGTAAAGTCGAAGAAGACTATGAATGGGTCTTCTCCCTTTTTCCCCGTCTGAAGGAGCGGATTAGCCAATACGCGGGCACGCTTTCGGGAGGAGAACAGCAGATGCTCGCCATCGGCAGGGCGCTCATGTCCCGTCCGAAGGTGCTCCTCCTTGACGAGCCTTCGCTCGGACTTGCCCCCATTATCATCAAGGATATCTTCAAAGAGCTGCGCAGGATTAATAACGAAGGAGTCACAATCCTGCTGGTTGAACAGAACGCCCGCCAGGCTCTTCTGCTCTCAAATCGCGGCTATGTGATTCAGACCGGGCGTCTGGTCACGGAAGGTCCCTCGGAGGAACTTCTTGCGAATGCGGACATCAAGGCGGCCTATCTCGGCGGGGGCCACGCGAAGGGGAAGACGACCCAAGCGCTTGCCTGATCCTTGCGCTCTCGCTGAATTTACGAGAAACACCCGGTCTCTCCGGAAGACCGGGTGTTTTTTTCGATAATAAACTTGACAAAAATAGTAGGATATAGTACTCTGTCGTCAGTTCAGAGCAGGGGAAGTGATGGCAATTAAACTCTCGACAAAAACTCGCTATGGTCTTCGCGCCTTGCTCTATATGGCTGAAAGATACGACGGTGAACGAACTGTGCCCGTCGGCGAGATCGCCAAGGAGCAGGAAGTTTCCGAAAAATACCTTGAGCAGCTTTTTCTCAAGCTCAGACGCAGCAACCTTATACAGAGCGTCCGGGGGGCGCAGGGCGGCTATATGCTCGGCAGGCCGCCCGAGGATATTACGATCGCATGTGTGGTGGATTCTCTTGAAGGGGATATTACCTTTGCGGACTGTCTTTCGCCGGGCGGATGCAGAAATCAGGGTTCCTGCCCGACGCACGAACTCTGGAGCCGTTTGAAGGGAAGTATCGACGAGATCCTGGAAGATACCACGCTCGCGGATCTTCTAAAAAATTCAGCGACGAACCACGCCGGGGAAAAATCCGGCAAGGGAAGTTGTTCAAGCAAATAGAAGGGGGAAAAAAATAATGTCCAGACAGGTCTATCTTGATTACGCCGCTACTACGTTTACTGCGCCGGAAGTCGTTTCCGCGATGACCCCGTACTTTACGCAGTCGTTCGGCAATCCTTCGTCGATCTATTCTTTTTCCGAGAGCAACCGCAAGGCTATGGGCATAGCAAGGCAGCAGGTGGCGGATGTGCTCGGCGCGGCGAAGGAAGAAATTTTTTTCACGAGCGGCGGCACTGAAGCCGATAACTGGGCTCTCAAAGGGGTAGCGTGGCGAAATCGTTCAAAGGGGAACCATGTTATTACGACGAAGATCGAACATCATGCCGTGCTGCATACGGCACAGTTCCTTCAGGAGAACGGTTTTGAAGTGACGTACCTCGACGTGGACGCCGAAGGCAGGGTGCGTCTTGAGGACCTCAAAAATGCGGTGACCGAGAAGACAATACTTGTTTCGGTGATGTTTGCCAACAACGAAATCGGCACAATCCAACCTATAGCCGAGATAGGCGCATTCTGCCGTGAGAAGGGAATCATCTTCCACACGGACGCGGTCCAGGCGGTGGCGCATGTCCCCATCGACGTGAAGGCGATGAATATCGACTTGCTCTCCCTTTCTGCGCATAAATTCTACGGTCCCAAGGGAGTCGGGGCGCTCTATGTCCGCAAGGGAATAAAGATTGACAACTTCATGCACGGAGGCGGTCAGGAGCGCGGAAAGCGTGCGACGACCGAGAACGTGGCGGGTATCGTAGGACTCGGCGCGGCAATCGAACTGACTGAGTCCAGGATGAAGGACGCGTCTTCCCGCGTCGGAAAGCTCCGTAACATGCTGATCGACGGTGTGATGAAGGTTATCCCTCATGCGAAGCTCAACGGCGCTCCAGTAAGCGAGCGGCTTCCGAACAACTCGAATTTCAGCTTTATCGGGATCGAAGGCGAAACGCTTCTTCTCGACCTGGACGGGGCCGGTATCTACGCTTCCACCGGCAGCGCCTGTTCCTCCGGATCGCTGGATCCCTCGCACGTTCTCATGGCGATCGGCCTTTCCCATGAACAGGCGCACGGTTCGCTCCGTATGACGCTCGGGGAGGAGACTTCAGAAGAGGATATCCGCTATGTTCTCTCCGTGCTTCCGGCAATAGTAGAGCGCCGCCGCGCTATGTCGCCTCTCTGGGAAGACTTTCTGAAGAACACGCAAGGAGGGAAATAACGCTATGTACAGCGAAAAAGTATTGGATCACTTTCAAAATCCGCGCAACGTCGGTGAAATCGAGAATCCGGACGGGGTAGGCAAGGCAGGAAACCCCAAGTGCGGCGATATCATGAAAATATACCTCCGCGTGGAGAACGAAGTAATCACCGACATCAAGTTCAAGACGTTCGGCTGCGCCTCCGCGATCGCATCTTCGAGCATGGCGACCGAGCTTGTGAAGGGACGGAATATCGACGAAGCGTGGAATCTTACGAACAGCGCAGTTGCAGAGGCCCTCGACGGACTGCCCCCTGTGAAGATGCACTGTTCCGTCCTCGCGGAAGAAGCCATTCACGCCGCAATCAACGACTATCGCAGACGGAAGGGGCTGCCTGTGCTCGAGGGTAAAGAGTACGATCACGAGCACGATCACGCTCATCAGCACTGAGCCGTGAACGGCGCTTTCAATCGCTGCCCGTGGCCGGGGACCGACCCCCTCTACGTCGCATACCACGATGAGGAGTGGGGCGTTCCCGTCCGCGAGGACGCGACGCTTTTTGAATTTCTCCTATTGGAAGGCGCGCAGGCCGGTCTCTCCTGGATCACTGTCCTCCGGAAACGGGAAGCGTACAGGAGCGCGTTCGACGGTTTTGATCCGGAGATAATTGCCGGGTATGACGAACGAAAAATAGGCGAGCTGATGCGGAACGAGGGAATCATCCGGAACAAGCGGAAGATAGAGGGCGCCGTGAAAAACGCACGCGCCTTCCTCCGGATCAGGGATCGGAAAGGCTCTTTTTCGGCATACTTATGGGATTTCCTCGACGGGGAGCCGATCGTCAACAGATGGAAAACCATGGAAGAAGTGCCTGCTGTGACCCCGCTCGCGGAGAAAGTAAGCGGGTGCATGAAAAAAGAGGGGTTCGTCTTCTTCGGTCCGGTGATTTGTTACGCGCATATGCAGGCTACGGGAATGGTGAACGATCACCTGACGAGCTGTTTTCGCCACCCCGAGTCGGGGTATTGAAGCGGGAAGGGATGACAGGATCGGGGGACGCTTCCGTCATTTTCCCGCTTCTTTTTAAGCCTAGCGAAGTCCTTCGAACGGGCCGCGCCACCGCATCTCCGTCTGTGAGAAGGAGGGTTCCGCAAGATCGGCCTTCCTTGAAGCGGAGAATCCTTCAAAGGGCCCTCTCCAACTGACCGAGAACATATCGTCGAGATGACGGTCATTTCTTCTGAAGACCTCTCTCTCTGTTTCCGTCGCCGCTGTGAATCCGTACTTTCCTGCCATTGTACACACTCCCTTCAAAATTATAAAAAGACGCAGAGTAAAAACACTTCCCAATAAAAAAACCGGGGGCCTCCAGAAAGGCGGCCCCCGGTTCCGGTTTTAGGTGTACGGCTTATGCGCCGAACCCACCGGAAGGGGGACCGCCGATAATGAGGAGTACGAGGACGAGTACAAGAACAGAAATACGAACCAAACTCAATCTCTGTGCATTCATCAAAATGGCCTCCTTTCCGGTGAAGTGTCTGTCTGAATATTGATAGGGATGATACAGCCCCTGCGGTATCCTGTCAAGCATCTATTTCCAGACTTTTTACGTAAATTTACGTTCCCGGGGTGCAAAAGTAGGATTTGGGATGAAAAATGTGGGTACATCCGGAACGACACGCTCATTCCAAGCTTTCCAGAGCACGCTGTTCGGGAGTATAATTCCCTCTTGTTGTTTACTTATTTCTGCGAGGTGTTTCCTGTGGTGAATGGGTTCTTCGTCTTTTTTGTTTTTGCCGCCGTCTATCTGGGGATGATCTTTGGGCGCTTTCCTCGCCTCGCGCTTGACCGCACCGGTATTGTCCTTTTGGGCGCAATCGTGCTTCTTGCCGCGGGAAAGGCGTCTCTCGAGGGCGGCCGCTCCGGGATCGACGTCCCCACAATTTTGCTCTTGTTCGGCTTTATGGTTATTTCGGCGCAGTTCCGTCTGGGAGGTTTCTACTCCGAGGTTTCCCGGCGCATAGGGGCTCTCGCGGCGCCTCCTTCGCTTATCATGGGGGCGGTCATCGGAGCTTCCGCTCTCATGTCGGCGCTCCTCACGAACGATGTGGTCTGTCTCGCCATGACGCCCGTTCTGGGGGCGGGGTGCATCCGCCGGGGGCTCAACCCTCTTCCTTTTTTCCTTGCGCTTGCGTGCGCCGCGAATATCGGTTCCGCGCTCACGCTCATCGGAAATCCGCAGAACATGCTCATCGGCCAGTATCTCTCGCTTCCTTTCGGCGGATATCTGCTCTTCGCCGCCTTCCCCGTGTTCCTGTCGCTGCTTTCACTCTGGGGGATCATGCTCTTCCTTTTCCGGGGACGCTGGACGCTCCAAATGGATGAGCAGCTGGTTGATGAGCGCTCCTTTGATGCCTGGCAGACGTTGAAGGGGGGTGTCGTCCTGACGGTAGTCGTGGGCTTGTTTCTCTTCTCGACGCTTCCTCGTGATCTCACGGCGCTCGGCGCTGCGGGGGTCCTTCTGCTCAGCAGGAAGATGGCGTCGCGGCGGACCCTCGAAATAGTGGACTGGCAGCTTCTTCTCCTTTTCCTCGGCCTTTTCGTCGTCAATGCGGCGTTCGAGTCTGCCGGAGGTCTTCAGATTCTCAAAGAGTTCCTTGAATCAGCAGGGGTATCGCTTTCCTCTCCGGCCTGGCTTTACGGAGTGACGACAGTGCTCTCGAATCTTGTCTCCAATGTTCCGGCCGTCATGCTGCTGCTCCCACTTGTGCGCGACGTTCCGCAGGCCGGTTACATCCTTGCGGTGTCGAGCACCTTCGCGGGAAATCTGCTGATCGTGGGGAGCATCGCCAACATCATCGTCGCAGGCGAAGCGGAGCGTATGGGGATTCCATTCGACTGGAAGCAGCACGCGCTCGTGGGAGTTCCGGTGACCCTGATCAGCCTTGCCGCCGGACTCGCCTGCCTCTGGCTTTTTTAAAAAATCGATATCATGAATACTCGTTGAATTGTCCATAGAATCAACTTTATTCCCTTGTCTTTTGATAGGAAAGTGGTATATTGACGGGGTGACTTCCCGGAAGGCCCCCATTCTGGAAACGGAGGAGCAAGATGGATCTCTCGATATTGTTCAGAGGCGTTGTTATCGGGTTTTCGATCGCCGCGCCTGTCGGTCCCATAGGAGTTTTATGTATCCGGCGCACGCTGACCGAAGGGCGTGCGTCAGGTCTTGTTTCAGGACTGGGCGCGGCGAGTGCGGATGCGGTGTACGGGTGTATCGCGGGCTTCGGCTTGACGTTTCTCTCGAACTTTCTGGTCAGCAGGCAGACGGAGCTTCGCCTTGCCGGAGGTCTTTTCCTGCTGTATCTGGCGGTCAAGACGTTTTTCGCACAGCCCGCACAAAAAGCGGCCGAGGTACGCGGACACGGCCTACTTGGGGCGTATCTCTCCACCTTGTTCCTGACGCTCACTAATCCGATGACGATTATTTCGTTCGCCGCCATATTTGCCGGACTCGGACTGGCCGAAGGGAGCGGAAACTATATATCCGCCGGAGTACTCGTCCTCGGGGTGTTTGCGGGTTCAGCTCTCTGGTGGCTTCTTTTGAGCGGCGGCTTCGGCCTGTTCCGGGAGAAATTCACCGCCAGCGGTCTCAGATGGCTCAATAGGCTTTCCGGGACGATCATCGCGGTATTTGGTCTCATCGCGCTGTGGAGCGTTTTCTAGATTCATAATGTCCACATGACGAAAAGAGGGAACCCGTCAAAAGAAGCAGCGCGCGTTTCGTACCGGCCTCAGAAAGGAGTGTTGTTCGTGTGAACAATCGTATGAAGAACGGGAATCCCGCCCCCGTGTTGGACGATGTCGTTCTCGGCGCAGTAGAGTCCCTTTCGCAGCAGCTGCAGCAGATGTTTTGGGTAGGCAAAAACCAGGAAAAAGCAGCGGAAGAGATGCGGACGAGCGCGTCCTCTACCCGGTCGGACATGGAACGATACGCCTTGGGGGTCTCCAAGATCATCGAAGGGCTTTCGCATCTTTCAGAATCCTGTATTGCAATGGGCGATATTGCCATGGCCTCGAAAGAGATCGAGTCCGAGACGCGCGAGGGAGTGCTCAATGCTGTGACGGGTATGGAGCGCCTGGAGAAAACGTTGGACGCTCTTTCCACTCTCTCTGAGGAGCATGCGCGCATGACCGATGAGCTTTTGCACTCGACTGCGGATGTCGGAATCTTTCTGGAGCGAATCGACCGTATTGCGAAACAGACGCGGCTCCTCGCGCTCAATGCGTCCATTGAAGCTGCAAGGGCCGGGGAGGCGGGGCGCGGTTTCAACGTCGTCGCCCAAGAGGTGGGGAAATTGGCGCAGTCCACGCAGGAGACGGCGGCGTCCATCTCAAAAGCTATCGAAACGATGGGAGACCGCATCCGGCATGTCGTCGACGGCCTGAAAGAAACGGAGAGCGCGCTCTCCGCCGGAAGGGAAGAAACGCAGGACGCCTTGGCGCGCGCTCGTCAGGCGGGCGAAGGCGTCATGCGTTTCAGCGGTTCGTTCTCCGAGCTGATCAAGGTTCTCGAAGAGGAACGTACCTCCATCACGGAGGCTGTAGCGGAAACACAATCTCTGCAAGAAGGGACGAAGGCAGTCCTTTCCGATGTAGGCACTCTTGGGAAAAGCCTTGAAGCCGAGGTTTCGATGGCAAAAGAGTTTTCGGCTTCGATCAAGATGGTCGCCGAAGATCTCTTTACGCTACAGCAAAGCGTCTCGTCCCAGCGTCCTTCAGATGAACTGTGGATTGGACTGACTCCGTTTACCGACCCGCAGAAGATACGGGACAAATTCGGCCCCCTGCTTGCCGAGGTTGCAAGGCGGATGGGAAGGAAAAGCCGTCTTTTCGTCTCTCCTGATTATGAGAGCCTCGGAAAAATGCTTGCGACAGGCATCGTCGATCTTGGGTGGTTCAGTCCGCTCGCCTACGTCGACGCCGCTGAAAAATACCCGTTGCGTCCTCTCGCCATCCCGTGCGTCAAGGGGCGTCCATCCTACCAGGGGCTTGTGATTGCCAACAAGCAGAGCGGCGTCGGCGCCCTTGAGCAGCTCAAGGGAAAACGGTTCGCTTTCGTCGATCCGAAAAGCGGCTCGGGGTACCTCTATCCGCGTTTGCTGTTGCAGGAGAAGGGGTTCGATCCGGACCACTTCTTCGGAGAGATTCTTTTCCTCGGAAGCCATGACAAGGTCATCCAGGCCGTTTTTGAGGGGAACGTCGACGGCGGGGCCACCTACACCGATGCCTGGGATGATGCGGCGAAAACAATGGATCTCCGTCGGCTGGAGATCCTCGCCAGAACAGAGGATATCCCGAAGGATGCGCTCGCCGTTCCCGCTTCCGTCGATGCGGCGTTTGCCGCCGCTCTTGCGGAAACGTTTCTTGGAATGAAATCCGAAGGGGGAGAGTCCGGCGCCGTGATGAAGAAGGTCTCCATCGACGCTTTTGTGAAGGCCGACGACGCGCAGTACAATGTGCTTCGCAGGGCGAAGGCGATGAACCGCTGAAAAAAGAAGATCATGCGGGGCGTACGCCGGGTTTCTCCGAAGCGCGCCCCGTATCGTGTCAGCTCTTCTTTGATCCCGTCGAGGAAAAAACGAGTGAAATAACCTGTCTCGGACAGACGTCGACGCACGCCGCGCACGAGATGCACTCCGGGGAGTCCATTTCGGAGGAGCGGACCATCGCGTTCACGTCCAGGCTCATAGGGCAGTTCTTCGTGCAGAGCTTGCAGTCGATGCACTTTTCGCTCTCGGCCTCGAGGTGCAGGCGTGGAGAGCCGATCTTTTTCGCTGCGTACTTCCCCGCGATCATGAAGGGCGCCAGCATGCAGCCGTAGTGACAGAACGGCCGCCGCCCCACGGCGAGAGAAAGGACGACCATGCCGCCCATCGCGACGTAGAACATAACGTACGATACCGGCGTCGCCAGAGAGAACCCGCTTTCAATGCCGTAGAGAGGCTGCACTGAGAGCAGTCCCCCTGCACGGATGAAAAAGGCGACGAGGAGAGCAAGCCAGACGGCGGCGATGCCGTACTTGATAAGGTCGAGTTTCCCGCCCGGAACCCTCCGGTCGTTCGCTGGAAAGAGCACCTCCTGCACTGCGCCCCCCGGGCAGATCCAGCCGCAGAACACCCTTCCGGCGAAGAAGGCGAGAACAGCCGATAGGCCTACGAAGACAAGGCTCGATGTCACAATGCCCTTCCAAGCTCCCTGCAGCGTGAGGAGCGGGGAGAGGTAGAACATCGTCACAGGGAGCGAGAGCACAAAAATCACCATGAGAGCTTTCCGCAGATTCTGCCGTTTCATTGCGATCCCTCCGTCATTGAATTGTTCACTATTATAGCAGATCATACCTAATGGGGGTATTCTTATTTCCCCCGTGAAGACATCGTTCCGTCGCACGCCGGCGCATACTCTTCCGCATCGTGATCGGATACTGTTCGCACCTTTCACCCATGACCTTTTTGCGCTCAGAGCGTACAATAGTATAAATCACCCCGGTGCGAGGGGAAGGGAGGATGTGTGCAGTGGAGCATATTTCCAGTATCATAACTGATTTCATCGTGAAAAACATGAACGAGAGAGGCTTATCACTCTACAGAACCGACGAGGAGAAGATCTTGGCGCTCGACGATCAGTACGAGACATGTTTCAAGTTCGACCTTGTCCTCTCGGACAACGACTTCAGCTGCGCGGTGCTCTCGCAGGGGGAGCACGGGCTCGTGTTGCGCAGACGTTTCAACATCCCATGGACGAACGCCGCGGAAATCAGGGAGTTTATGGAGTTCGTCCGCAGCCTGTAAAGGAGGGAAACTCATGAAACTGACACTTTTCGTTCTCTGCGCCTGTACGCTGCTTCTTTTCGCCGTCCGTGCGCAGGCGGCCGCTCCGGAGAGGGTGGAGAAGTCCGAGGATGAATGGCGGGCAATCCTCACCCCTGAGCAGTTCGAGATCACCAGAAAAAAGGGGACGGAGCTCGCGTTTTCAGGGGCGTACTGGGATCATCATGAGAAAGGGGTATATGCCTGCGTCTGCTGCGGAGCGCAGCTCTTTTCTTCGGAGGCCAAGTATGATTCCGGCTCCGGATGGCCGAGCTACTGGATGACGATCGAGGGAGCGCCCGTCGCGGAGAAGCGCGATGTCTCCTTCGGGATGATCCGCACGGAAGTTCTTTGCGCGCGGTGCGACGCGCACCTGGGGCACCTGTTCACGGATGGTCCGCCCCCTACGGGGCTTCGCTACTGTATCAACTCCGCTTCGCTGACCTTTATTCCTGCGGAGTGATCTGCTCCGGTATTGCTTCTGCAGCCGTCCGCTTCGTCAGGATGCGGACGGCTGTCCATTTGCAGGGAACGCTTCTTGCCCCGGTTGGCGGTGAACGCCGCTTCTTCATGCACGCGCGGGCTGGAAAAAGGGGCTTGAAATGTGTTCTTTTCGGGAGCATAATGCTTGGTTGGATGAACACGCCCGCGACGCACGCCTGTTCGCCTCAATCGATTCCATGTGAAAGGGAGTTTGTACGCCATGCAACGGATTTTTGATGGATATGCCCGTTTTTTCTCGTCTGTCGACCTCGACGAGTACCGTGCGCTCGCCGGAGGACAGCGTCCTCATTCGCTCGTCATCACCTGTTCGGACAGCCGGATCGTCCCAGAGGAGCTGTTCGACGCCCGCCCCGGAGAGCTCTTTGTTCTGCGGAATGTCGGGAACCTTGCCAGGCTTGACGAACCCTCGGTCGCTGCGGCTCTCGACTACGCGCTCCTTCACCTCGGAGTGAAGAATGTCGTGGTGCTTGCGCATACGGACTGCGGAGCGGTGAAGGCCTCGAAAAACGTCGACCATCTGGATACGGACGGGCTGAAGCGCTGGCTCGGGAACGAATTCTTCGAGGGTGTCGACTCCGAGGAAGCCGGGAAAGCCGCCGGGCTCCGCCAGCTTCGCCGCGTTGAGCAGTATCCGCTTTTCAAGAAGATGGCCGACGAAGGCTCCGTATCGGCCTCCCTCTTGTTTTTCCACATCGACACCTGCGCTCTTGAAGTGTACGAAGACGGGGTATGGAGCGTTCCCGAGCGGTTAGCCGTCAGTAAATAACGCGTTCAGACTCCCCATTTTATAGCCGGAGAGATCGAGGGTGACGAAAGAAAAGCCGAGGGCGAGCACAGCGGGCGCGAGCCGTGCCGCAGTCTCCGGCGCGGCGAGCAGCGAGAGCGCGGAGGGCGGAGTTTCGATTCTCGCCAGCGCTCCGTGGTGACGGACCCTGATTTGCGTATTGGGGGGGCAAAAGGAGCGTACAATCTCTTCCGCCCGTTCTACCTGGCGTAAGCGCTCCGCGGTGATGGGCACGCCCCATGCGATCCGGCTCGCAAGGCAGGCTGCCGCGGGTTTCTGCCACGACGGAAGCCCCCACTGTTTTGAGACGGCGCGTATCTCCGATTTGCTCAATCCGGCTTCGAGAAGCGGGCTCCGTACCCCCTCAAGCTCGGAGAGGGCGCGCATTCCCGGACGGTAGTCGTTCAGGTCGTCGGTGTTGGAGCCGTCGAGCACCCAGCGGAACCCCTCTTTTTTCGCCCACTTGAGCAGCAGCTCGAAACGGAATCGCTTGCAGTAGTAGCACTTCTCCCTGTCGTTTGCGGCAAAGCGCGGTTCCTCCAGTTCCGAGAGCGGAATGCTCACGTGGCGGATGCCGATCAAAGCGGCGTACTGCTCTGCGTCGTCGATCTCCCATGAAGGAAGCGTCGGCGACGCGGCGGTGACGGCCACGGCCCTCTCTCCAAGGGCGCGAGAAGCCGCTGCGGCGAGGAGCGTGCTGTCCACTCCGCCCGAAAACGCCACGGCTGCGCTTCCCATCTCCCATAATAATGCCTCCACTCTCTCCATTTTTTTCATCGCGGCGTGGTACGGCATGCTCTCGATCCTCCCTTGTGAAGAACTTTGTTCTTCTCTATACTACATGAGAAGAGAAGACATTCCAATGCCCGGAGGGAAGTTCCTCATGAACATTCGACCATCGACCGGATTCAGCTCCTCATCGCCCTCCTTCGGCCAGGGCACAGTCGTCGTCCTGATGAGCGGCGGCGTGGACAGCTCCGTGACGGCCTGGCTGCTGCAAAAAGCCGGGTGGCATGTCGTGGGTGTCACCATGAAGATCCCGGGAGCGGATTTGTCGCCCGGAAGCTGCTGCGGACGCGATGCGGCGTCGGTGGCCCTCGGGCTCGGAATTCCGCACTATACGGCCTTTATCGAAAGAGAGTTTGAGCAGCTCGTCATCGAACCGTTCGTGGAGAGCTACCTTCGCGGGAGCACTCCCAACCCATGCGCCGACTGCAATGCGCTGCTGAAGTTCGGTCTCCTGTGGGACGAGCTGGAGGATGCGTTCGGAGAGACGCGCCTCGCCACCGGGCACTATGCGCGCGTAGAACAGGAGGGAGAGCGCTTCTTTCTCTCCAGAGGAAAGGACCCTTCCAAGGATCAGAGCTATTTCCTCTACGGGGTGGCGCGCCGCCGCCTTCCGCGACTTCTGCTTCCGCTGGGAGGGTATTCCAAGGAGGATGTGCGCGCTCTCGCGAGGGAGGCCGCCCTTCCTGTGGCCGAGAAGAGCGAGAGTATGGAGATCTGTTTCGCGGGCGAGGGGGATTACCGCCGACTGCTCGACGGCCGTTCGCTTCCGCCGGGACTGATAGTGGACGAGGATGGCGAACCACTCGGCGCGCACAGGGGGATAGCAAACTACACTGTAGGGCAGAGAAAAGGGCTTGGAATCTCCTCGCGGGACGGACTGCACGTGCTGCGGATCGATCCCGGGCGAAACGCCGTCATCGTCGGTCCTCGGGAGAGGGCTTTCAGGCGGCGCGTACGCGCGAGCAATGTGAATATCCTCTTCCCCGAACCGCCGGCGAAAGGGGCGCTCCTTTTCGGCAAGACCCGCTCGCGGGGGGAGCCGCTTCCGTGCGATCTGCTCCGCATGGACGAGAACGTGCTTGAGGTCTTATTTCACGAGCCGCAGTTCGCCCCGACTCCGGGGCAGCGGCTGGTACTCTACGACGCCGGCGGCAGAGTGGCCGCGGGGGGCGTCATTGAATACAGCGAGGAGGCGGAATAATGGATATCGGCATTTCGAAGAGGCTGGCGAAGCTCTACGAAGAAGGAAAAGAAGCGGTGCTCTGTATGGTGGTGGAGGAGAGCGGGTCGACTCCCCGAAGCATGGGATCCTCGATGCTCGTCTTTCCCGGGGGAAAGATAGAAGGGACAGTCGGCGGCGGTATCACTGAGCACCGCGTCATCGAAAAAGCCCTCGAACTTCTCGGCAAAGGAACAGGCAGCATGATGTACAGAGAGACGCTCTCCGCTACGGAAGCCGCGCTCGACGGGGCGGCCTGCGGAGGTTCCATGGGAATATACCTCGAAGTCATCGGGAGAAAGCGCGAACTCGTCATCTTCGGGGCAGGGCACGTCGGGAAAGCGATCGCCCGTCTCGGGGACATGACCGGATTTGCCGTCACCATCTGGGATGAAAGGGCGGAGTTCGCCAACGAGGAGAACATCCCGTGGGGAAGGACCGTCTGCTGTCCGCTTGAGAATTTTTTCGATCATGTCGCCCCTTTCCACGGGGACACCTACGTCATCATCGTTACGCGAGGGCATGTCCTTGACGCGGACGTTGTGAAGCTGGTCGAAGGAATGACCGCCGCGTACATGGGGATGATCGGCTCCAGAAAGAAGATCGCCTTCGTGCGCGAACGGCTGTTGGGACAGGGAGTCTCCGCCGGGCACATCGACCGGATCTACCAGCCGGTAGGCTTGCCGATACGGGCGGAAACGCCGGAGGAAATAGCGGTTTCCGCTATGGCGGAGATCATCGCCGTGGCCAGAGGGGCGGATCTGCCCGCCTTACGCTCATCTCTTACGCAGTAAAACATAGAAAATAAAAGGAAAAGAGCGAACAACGGCTTTTTCAGGGGCTATTTGATATTCGCGCCTATTGAGAACGCTAAAAAAAAGTGTACACTATAAAGGTCAGTATTGGTTAGAATTTATTCAGTATGAAAGGCACGGTGGTGGGCATGGCCGTCGCATACAAGGACTATTACGAGATTCTCGGCGTGAGCCGGACGGCGTCCCAGGACGAGATCCGGAAGGCGTACCGGAAGCTCGCGAAGGAGCATCACCCGGATGTAAACAAGAACAACGGCTCCGACGAACGCTACAAGGAGATCAACGAGGCCTACGAGGTGCTCAAGGATCCTGAGAAACGGCAGAAGTACGATACCCTTGGTCCGAACTGGCAGCAGGGGCAGGATTTTACGCCGCCTCCCGGATGGGGCGGGGGCGTGCACATGGATTTCGGCGGCGACGGGGGCGGGTTCAGCGACTTCTTCAGAACGATCTTCGGCGGCTTCGCCTCCGGCGGCAGAGGCGTTTCGATGAACGATCTCTTCCGTTCGCAGGGGCGTGGCGGCGACGAGGAGATGTCTCTCGAACTCTCGCTTGAGGATATTCTCAGGGGAGGGACGAAGACCCTTTCGATGGAGCAGGTGGTGCACGGCGCGGACGGACGTCCGTCCCGAAGCCGGAGGACGCTCAACGTGAACCTTCCCCAGGGCGTGACCGAGGGTTCGCGCATCAGGCTCAAAGGGCAGGGAAGCAGAGGCGCCGATCTGTACATCGTCATCCATGCGGCGCCCCATCCCAAGTTCACCGTCGAGGGGTACGATCTTGTTACTTCCTTGAAGATCTCTCCATGGGAGGCTGCCCTTGGTGCATCCATCCCCGTGACGACGCTCGACGGCGTGGTCTCGATGAAGCTTCCGGCAGGAGTTCAGGCGGGAAAGCGGCTCCGTTTGAAAGAAAAAGGGCTCCCCAGAAGAAAGGGAGCCCAAGCGGGCGATCTTATCGTGAAAGTCGAGGTCGTCGTGCCAGAGAAACTGAGCGACCGCGAGCGGGAGTTGTTCGAAGCGCTCGCAAAAGAGTCGTCGTTCAATCCCCGGGGTTGAGAAGAAGCGGCGGAGGGCCGGATTCGTCCGGTCCCTTCACGCCCGGGGCGTCGACGGTAAACCGCGAAACGGCGGTTCTTCCGGCGGCATCCACCAGCGAAACGGCGTGCACCCCTTTCTTGAGCGTCCAGAAGAGCGCTTCCTTTCCCTCCTGTTTTCCGGCATATTCTCCTCCCACGAACCAATAGACCGGGGCCTTGGCGCCCTCGGCCTTCAACGCCACCCTCTGATCCCCTCCGAGCGGTGTGAGAATATACCGCGAGCCGGGGAGCGGAGAGGTGATCGTCGCTTTCTGCTCCGCTTGGAGCGTCAGCGAACGGCGCAGAGCAAACTCTTCCAGTTCGGCGGGCCAGACTGTCCGTGCCGATCCGTCTCTGATGACGTGCATCGGGCACGGCACGGAGGACGAAATACCCTCAAGAGCGTAGTCCAACCTTCCTACAGGGCAGGCGGGAGCGATCGGCCGGCCCGAAAGAGCGCACACCGTGCGCATGATAACCTGCTGCGGAGGGTCGTACCACCCCGAGGGAGGGAGGCCGCGGAGGATCTCGACGATGGCGGGAGCGGCGGCCTGCGAGCCCACGAGCTCCGGATGCGCTTTCCCTGTGGGATTGCCCATCCAGACGACGAGGGTGTTGCGCGGCGTATAGGCGGCGGTCCAGGCGTCGCGGTAGCCGTACGAGGTACCTGTTTTGAAGGCGAACCACTCTTTCCCGTACTCTATCCGCTTGCCGTGCAGGGGGAGGAGTCGTCCAGTGTCTTTGAGGATATCGGCGACCAGAAACGCCGCTCCTTCGGAGACCAGCCTCCTGTGGAATGGAGGTTCGCTCGGGAGGAAACGCGGCGGGCGGCGTATCCCCAGCGTCGCCAGCATGACGTACCCCTCCGCCATCTGAAGAACGCTCGTTTCGCACCCTCCAAGAATCAGCGAATCTCCATAATGGGGCGTGCTCTGCGTCAGGCTCAGGAAACCCGCGTTGCGAAGGAGGTCGAGCACCAGCTCCGGCCCCGCCGCCCGAAGTACCCTGACTGCCGGGACGTTGAGCGAGTCCGCGAGGGCTATCCTGGCTGAAACCGGTCCCCTGTAGGTAAGGTCGAAGTTCCGCGGCGCCTGTCCGGAGAAGGCGAGCGGAGTGTCCGCCAGGAGCGACGCGGGGGTGAGAATTCCTTTCTCGAATGCTGCAAGATAGGCGAACGGCTTGAGCGCAGAGCCGGGGGAGCGAGGGCGGCGGGCGCAGTCGATCCAGCTTCCGGCGATTCCTCTTCCGAGTCGTCCGTTGCCCACATAGGCCAAAACATCGCCCGAATCGTTGTCCATCACGATTCCGGCGGCGGTGATCTCATCAGGCAGGGACTCCAGGGAGACGGACAGCGTCCTCTCAAGAAGTTCCTGAAGCGCGGGGTCGAGCGTCGTCTCCAGTACGCCTCCTTTTTTTCGTTCTCCAAGCGCGGCGAGGGCGAAATGAAACGCCTTCGACGGGAAAGCCCCCCGCGTATCGGGAATCCGTTCGGCTAGTGAAAGACGATACTGCTCTTCCGTGATCTTTCCCCGTTCGAAAAGCGAGGCGAGTATGGCGTCGCGCCGTTTTCTCGCGGCTCCGGGGTTCCGGTCGGGACGGTAGAGGCTCGGTCCCTTGAGCATTCCCACCAGGAGCGCCGCCTCTCCGAGGGAGACCTCCCCGGCGCCCTTCGAGAAGTAAATTCTGGAGGCGGCTTCGACGCCCCGTATGTTGCCGCCGAACGGAGCGCGGTTCAGATAGAGTTCCAGTATCTCCTCCTTCGTGAGCATCTCCTCGAGCTTCTGCGCGGCGGTGAATTCCACCAGCTTCGTCTTCAGCGTCCGCGGGCGCGGAAAAGAGAGGCGGACGAGCTGACTTGTGATCGTCGATGCTCCCGAAATAATCTTGCCTGCCGAGACGTTTTGCCATATAGCGCGGAGAAGCGCGGCATAGTCGATCCCGCCGTGCTCCATGAAACGCCGGTCCTCTACCTCGACGGCGACGAACGGAAGCCATCGCCCCATCTGTTCGAGCGATACGGGAACCGACCATTCGGATTCCGGAGAGAGAAAAACGGAAAAGACCTCCCCCCTGCGGTCGAGGAGCACGGGGGAGGTCGGCCATTCAAGCACTTCGTCGATCGGAAGCGGGAGAGAAGCCTTCCAGAGAAGACCCCCTCCTGCCGCGAAAAGCAGAGCGAACAGCGTCGCGCAGAGGACGCGGCGGAGGGGGCGTTTCATAATCAGTTGATCTCCACGGTCCCCGGGGTTCCCACGGCCGAGATGTCCGGCGCGTACATTCCCTCCGCCGCAAGGGGCGGCAGCGTGAAGGTTCCCCTGGAAACGGCGCGGATCACGTATTTGTACTCAACAGGTTTCGTCAAAAAGTCGACGAAGAGGATCAGCCTGTCGTCGCGCAGTTCCGCACGAATACCGCCCTGATCCGGGGACGTCCCTTCGCCGGTGAGCCGGAGGTTCTCGATCTCCATACCGCCCGGCAGCATATCGACGACCACCAGATCGCTCAACGCTGTTGAGGGGGTCATCGTGAGCGTCGCTGTGATCCGGTCGCCCCTGGAAAGAGGTGCGCCTTCCGCGAGCGGCTTCCCGTCACGCCCGCTCCATGTGCGTTTGAGGGCGATTCCGTTGCTCGATGGCTTCGGCGCCTTCATCGGTACGCCGGCCGACGTCCACGCGAAGTAGGCGGTTCCCTCGCCGTCGAGCGAGAGCGTCAGCGGTCCCTGCGGAACCTCCTTCAGGCTCAGAGAAACCCGCTTTCCGTCGGTGAACGAAGCGACCGTCGCGCCGGAGGTATCCTTCACAAGCGCGGTGAACGGTTTGCGCGCCCCCCGCGTCTTCTCCATCCAACGGCCGAGCGCGAGCACGGCCATGCCGTTGTCCTGCGTTGTTCTCCATGTGCTGCTGCGGGCCTCTTCGATCAGTTTGAGGGCCAGATCGGAGGCTGTCGCCGAGAGAGGATCGACCTCGCTCCACATGAGGAGTTTCAGCGCGTTGTTCCTCGACGCTGACTCGAAGGTCGTCGACTCGCCGCCCCGGAGCGAAGGGGCGCCTGTCCCGAGTTTGCGGAGAGGTTCCGATGTTTTGGAAGCCAGTGCGTACGCGCCGGCAAGGAAGATCTTTCCGGACTCGCGGAGCGCATCGCTATGTTCGTTCAGGTGCGCCATCCACCCGAGGGGCGGTTCGCCGCGCAAAGCGAGGATATACGCCGCATACGCTTTCAGGGTCATGTTCTCCCGGTACGCAACGTCGCTCTCGTTCGCAGGAGCCAGAGGCAGCATGTTCCGGACGTTGGCGAGGGCGCTGTCGAGCAGGTCGTCGGGAACGGGAGCGCCGCCCTTCTTCGCCTCCACAAGGAAGTGCGCGGCGTACAGAGAACCCCACATCGAGGGAATCGAGCTCCCCGGCCACATGGCGAAACCGCCCGAGTAGAGCTGCATCGCGGAAATCTGACGGATTCGGAGCGCGAGCGCCGCTTTCTGCTCCTCTTCGTTCACGAGGAGCGGGTCCACATCCCGGACAAGATCGCCGAGGACGAGAAGCGGCCATGCGCCCGAAACGGTCTGTTCCAGGCATCCGTACGGATACTGCAGAAGGAAGGAGGCCGCGCCCGCGAGATCGAGCATCGGAAGATCGGAGAGCAGAAGCCGCCCCTCCTCAGTTCCGGGGAACCAGTCCCTTGGAATCTCTATCGATCCCTGTCCTCCGCCGCGCACCACGCCCGAACCCGAGAGCGCGATTCTCGGGAAGGCGGGACGCACCGGCAGATCGAGATTCTGTGTGAAAGAGCCGTCTTCCCACTGCGTTTCGACCGTCAGGTAGGTCGTTCCCGCTTCGTCGCCGGCCTTGAACGGCACGCTGAAAAGCGCTTCGCCTCCGGCGGCAAGGTTTGCAACGAACTCTTTCTTTCCTGTGAGCGCAAGGGGACCGTCGATCCCCACCTTCACCGAGACCTGCTTCTCGCCGGACGCTGAGGAGAATATCTTCAGCGGAGCGTGGAACGTGTCTCCGGGGGAGACGGCGCGCGGCAACGAGAGTTCCGTGGTGATGTCGCGCGCTATCGCGACGAACTTCTCTCCCTTGCCGAACGATTTTCCAGCGGAGGCGACAGCCATGAGCCGTCCTTTACCGCTGAACTCGGGCACGTCGAACGTCGCCTCGAAAGCGCCGTTTTCATCGGTCGGGACGCTCCCAAGGAAGAGCGAGAGCATCCTGAACGTCCGTGCGGAGACCGGGGACATTCCCGCGCGAAGCGCCGCCATGGCCTCTTCGCCTGCGCCGCCGCCCGCCTTGAGGAGCGGCGTCTCTCTTGATTCCAACGGGAGCAGCTGGTCGTACAGATCGTAGACCGAAACTCCCTGCGCGCGTTTCGCCATGAAGAAGGCCCACGGGTCCGGCGTCCTGTACCCTGTGAGCGAGAGGATTCCCTCGTCCACAAGGAAGAGGACCACCTCGCCCTTGCGGGGCGCTCCCGAACCGTCGGTCAGCGTGCCGTTCACTTTCAGCGGTTCGTCCGGGAGCGTGCGTTCGGGGCTCAGCAGAGCGATGTCGAGATGGTATTCCTTACGCTCCACCGGGATGGAGAGCGTGCCGATCGCCCGGTGGTTTCCCCACTCTTCACCCTCGACGACGGGCCGGATCACGGAAGCCGTTATATAGGCGTTCGGAATCATGTCGTCGGTGACGGGAACCTGAAGATTCACCTCGCCTTTCTTCAGAGAGACAACTTTTCGGAAAAGTTCCCTGTTTGTTTCGACGGTAACCAGGAGGTTCCCCTCGAAGGGGCTTCGGAGCGTGACTGTCGCCTTTTCTCCCGGTTCGTAGCTCTTCTTGTCCGCGGTCACCACAACGCGGTCGAGCAGCGTGGAGCCGCTTGCGCCGCCGCCGTAGGGAGTCCAAGCGTAGAGCGTCGACGACGCCATGCTGTTGGACGTTTCGTCGGAGATTTTGACGACGTACTCGCCGTCGATCTTCGGTGTGAAGGAGAACGAGCCGATACCGTCCGCGAATTCCACGCCCCCTTGAGCGTGCGGGACAAGTTCCCGCTGCATCTGCATCCTCGTCTGGTTGCCCGTACGGACGAGGTTATAGTGGCGCTGGACAAGGAAAACCTCGGCAACTGCGATTTCGAGATCCGATGCTTTGCCCTCCGGCGTTACTGCCGCAACTCGGACCGCGATCTCCTTACCGGGAACGATATCCCCTTTAGGCGACTCGATACCCAAATAGACGGGGTAGGGGTGGAAGGGGAGCCTCACGGAGGTCGGGACCCATCGTCCGCTTTCCTCCATCACCCTGACGAAGAATGAGAGATCGATAGCCGCCGGGGGAAGCCAGCCTTCAGGTCCGGAGAAGGAGAGCGTTCCCTTCCCCGTCTCGTCGAGTGTGCCGGACCCGACGAAGTCCGTCATGCTCTCGAACGTGCGCTCCATATCGCCGAAGGTGAACGCGTTCCACCCCTCGGGACGGAACGGCGCTGCAACGGCGCGTACTTCTCCCTCGAAGACGAGTCCGGACGCAGGAGCGCCGAAGAGATACGAAGAGGAGACGTCGATGGTCAGCGTATCCCCCGCGGCCAGGAAGGAGGCGTCGGGGACGGCCTTCACTTCGAGGCGGGGAGCGACGAAGTCCTCCACGAAAAACTCGGTTCTTCCAAGAGGCGCGTTTTCTCCTCCGGGAAGGGCAATCACCGCGCTGTACATGCCTGTGGGGGAAGCGGGCGCAAGACGGGCGGAGAAGGAGGCTATCCCTTCGGAAGAGAGCAGCGCGGTTCCGCGCGCGACTTCGCGCCCAAGAGACGAACGCACGACGTACACCACGGGGAACGGCTCCGGGGGCAGCAGGTCTTTTGTCCGCACGAGCGCGGAGAAGTCCACGTTCTCGCCCGGGCGGAAGACGCCCCTCGGCGCGAAGAGCAGCGCGTCGTATTTGTCGGTCCAGGGGCGTCCGTCGATATCGAAGCCCGTATCCGCCAAAAGATTGCTCTCAAGCTTCAGGAATGAGATATCGTCTCCCTTTTCGACCGTCACGATGGCCGGAAGAAGCTGCTCGTCCCAAGGTTCGGCGCCCTGTTTCGTCCACAGACCGTTTTCGTCGGTGGAACCGCTCGCGAGAAGCTGGTTGCTCTTCGAGTAGACGCGAACCGTCGCGTCCTTGACGGGCTCGATCCCGAGGATGGAGTTCACCCACACGGTGATCCCGTTCGCCCAGACCCTGGCGACGATGCCCAGGTCGGTCACGGCGACCAGCTGTTCAGTGTCCGCCCAGTATTCGCCTGACGACTCGGACGCCGTCAGCAGGAAGACGCCCTTCGCCTCTCCGGCCAGTTCGCGCAGGTCGATGGCGCGCCGCACGGTTTCGTTGAGGTCCCCCTCGGGGCGCGCTGTGCGAGTGGCGACTCTCCGGGCAAGGTCTCTGGGTATGGAGTAGTTCGACATCGCCATGGAGACCGGGATGTTGTTCTCGTACAAACGCCACAGGTTGAGCGTGATCTCCTCGATGTTCACTGATTCAATGGGAATCCGCAGATCGCCTGCGGGAGAGAGGAAGGTCCCACCGGCCGGGAAGGCGAGGGACGGGTAGTAGTCGGGGAAGATGACCGCCCTCTTGAACTCCTGTTCGAGCGCCTTGCCCTCTTTGGTGGGAAGTCCCTTTTTGATGGTCAATTCCACTCGCTGTTTGGGCTTGAAGTCGCCGAGGATCGTGAAGCCGTTGTACCCCGGGTCGATGCTGATCTCCGTCGCGGGCGAGATTTCGATGAACTTGGAGACGACCGACATATCCGCGCCCACGGAGGTGTTCACATTGATGACGCTTGTCGCGGGATACCGTGTGTCCGCGTAGACGCTGCGGATCTCCAGCTTTCTGGTGACCGCGATCTCGTGCCGGATTTCCTGTTCTATTCCCAGAGGACCGGCGTCGCTTGTCAGCCCGGGAGAGAGAACGAGCGCAATTTTTCCCCCTTCGAAGGAGTTTGTTGTCAGGCGGACTGTTGATGAAGGAGCCTGTCCGGCGGGGGAGTATCCCATCTGCTGCCGCTGTTCGTTCAGCAGCGAGAGAAAACCGCGCAGCCTGAACGGCGAGACGGGGAGGTTGAACTTCAGTTCGATCACGACATTGTTGCTCTCGGTGAAGTCGATCTGTTGCGCCCTCAGGAGCTTCAGCGGTTCGGTGAAGAATTCGAAGCTCTGCTTTCCGGAGAGCCGCCGTCCCTTCGCGTCCTGCAGCGACTCCTTGGCGGTCGCGCGGTATCGCGTCGCCTGCTGGAGATTCGCCACGGGAGTGAAGACGAACGTCTTCTGATCCGTCCATTTGCCCGCTCCGCGTATGGACGGTGAAAATTCAACCGGTATATGCTGCTGCGGCGCGGTCTTGCCGACGAGGCTCTTCTCCACGACCGGCTGCGAGAAGGCGATCTTTACCGGCATCCTGCCTTTGACCATTCCTCCCGGAGAAAACGAGAGTATGGTGAAATCATCTGCCGCTAAAGCACCGTACGCTCCGCCGAAGAGCAAGACAATCGCGAGAAGCGCCACAAAAAACTTTCTCATATGTATCATCTCCTTTTTCTCTGGTCTATATGGTAGTGCGCCGTGCATGTTGTTGCTTTTTGAATTATACCTCGAATCGCGGTGAAGAGGGTATGCGAAAGAGACGAATACGAAATACACGCGATCCTCTATAGAAAAACGGAGAGAAGACATTCTGTGCCGGGCTGTTGCGTTCACCCAAAACAATGGGTTTCTGCAATCGCGCAGACCGAGTACGTCTTTCTCCCCGCTCTTCATCCGAGGGGCTTCGGTGTTGGAGCCTTCCCCTCATGCGTATAGTGTTTTTTTACTAAGCTATTCCCTGAATTTCAGGCTCGACAACCACTCTTTTACCTGATCTTCGTACTCCTCGAAAGAGTCTGCTGTTACCGACACGTGGATTCGGAACAGCCAAGAATCAGTGAAAAGGAAGAGATCAATGACCTTGCGGGTATCCTCGTTTTCTCCAGTCGTGAACTCAGCCCCGGCGACGGGGTAGGAGTACAGCTTTGCAAAATCGTCAAGAGAGGGGGTAATCTCTATTTTCTCTTCCTCTATCCCTTCAAATTCGGCGACAAGCTTCCCGAGCGTTTGTGGCGTCACCTGTTCGCCTTCGGTATTCGTGACAGGCAGTCTTTCCACGACGAGCGCAACGACGCCTGCGTCCAGGATGCGCGTAAACGAGGCAACGCCTTCGTCGTTCATCTGGAAATCGACGACTTCCGCTTCCGCGGGGAAGTTGGGAACCTCGATCCACAATCCCTCCACAGTCTCGTCGGAAACCTGTCCCTCATTATCGTAATACTCTGTTTCCATGCTGAGGATCGCCCAGGTATCCTTGCCGCCGAATTTATGCGGTTTCGCAAGCGCCTCGAAGGAGCCGAGCAGATCGTTTTCGTCCTCCGCGTTGTAGATCTCCCCGCGCATGACGATCTGTCCTTTTATGTTCTTCTCTGCTTCGCTGACTCTTGCGTAATACACCGCCTCTCCGTCGGCGCCTTCGAAGTGGTAGAGCTTCCCGTCGAAAAAGTACGGCGGATCCGATTCCGTCACGCTCACGAGTTTCTTATAGTCGACGTCGAAATACTTTTTAATGGTCTCGGCGACGTACTTCCCTTCAATAACAAGGGATCCCCACTCGCAATCCTTCTTTTTGCACTGACTGATTCTGCTCTTGAAGTTGTTGACGTAGTTGTGCCGGATGCCGAAGCGTATCATATCGGCGGGGTCACTCTCGTTCGTCAGCTCTTTTGCGTCGAAACTCATAAAACCCAGTTCCGTGAAGTTCGAAAGGAATGTACTCATTTTTTTCATCTCGGCGCTTGAATACCCTTTGTCCGCCGCGGCGAACGTAACGCAGCAAGTGAAGACGAGGAGCGTGCAGGCGAGCAGAATTGCGAAAAGCCGCTTGCTGTTGATTCGAACCATGTGAACCACCTCTTCTTAATTTAATGTTATTCAGTTGTACCTAGACTCTACGGAAAGGCGGTTACTGTCAGCCTTTTCCCGTACTCGCTTATTCTACCGAAGCAACAAAGAAAAAAGTCGCCGCAGTGTACGTTAACGCAAGAGCTCCCAGGAGAGCGAAGAAAATACCTGTGAAGATTCGTACACTGTTGTTGCGCTTTCCCGCTTTGAGAAAAGAGAACGCCGAAGCTGACGCGAAGAGAACGAACAGAAGCGCTGCTACCCAGAGCTGCATACCGTTCGCCGCGCCGTCAGGGATTGAACGTCAGGGTTGCTACCGCGTCCGTATTTTGATTTCCCACTCTTTTTAAATTGACTTTGCGGAAGCCTACCGCAATCCCACCCCGGATAGGGTCGTCAGGATGCCCTGAGAACGCCTTAGTGGGATGAATAATCACATCCAGCATGTCCCCCGACCATATAACTTTTTTCCCGTTTCGCATCGTTCCTTGTGCGTAGAATCCAAATCCGTCCCATGTCAATGAAGCGATTGCATCCCCCAGGGTAATAACTCTCGATTCGTCTGGTTTGACGACGTACCACCCCTTTCTCTGATCCTCTGGGAAATCGAATCCGCTCCAGCAAAAAGCGACTGCTATGGAGTGTGATCTATTGTTGTTTAAAGTTATTTTAATCCATGCTTCTGCCGCAGAAACGCACTGCGCAGCAAAAAGCGCCGCGAACACACATACACCCGCCGTTTTCAACAGTGTCTTTTTCATGGTATTCCTCTCTTTTCATACCTTATCGGCTGGGTATCGATACGAACAGCATCTCCTCCAGCGCCCTTCGAATACCTAAACAGAAAAGCGGCGCAATGCTCGGAATGGAACTCAGAGCAGTCTCCTTGGGTGCACATCCGTGACAAGAACGAGCCGTGCCAAGGGTCTATTTCCCATCCGTGGGATACCTGCCCGTCCTGTCCACAAGAACAAGGTCCATGAAGTCGATCGCCGAAATCCTGACCTTCACCGCATCATTCGTCCCGAACGTGATGAAGTTTCCGTCCGTGGAGGCCGTGACGAAGAGTTTTTCGTCTTTCAGCGCGCCGAAACGTATTGTATTAAGCCTGGAGGCGAAATCGAATTCAATACGGGTGTCCGTTGTCATCTCAACTTCGAGCTTGTACCCCGGCAGGGCTTTGACGCTTCTGATATATCCTGTTTGTACCCTCATTTTCTCACACCCCTGTAGAAGAGCCTTTCCCGCAGAGTCCATGAGTATTTTGAAGGAAAACTGCTTGTTCTACACCCCCTCTTTCGGGGGGGAACGGGGGGTGGTGTTCTACGCTCGTTAGAAGTCCATCGTGGCAAGCTCGTTCTTTGAGTGAACTTCCAGTTTGCCGTAAATGATTTTGAGCGCCGATTTGACAGTGTTCTCCGAAATGAACAGACGGGATGCAATTTCGCGGGTGCTGCAGCGCTCTTTTGCAAGCAGGGCGATCTCTCGTTCCCGCGGCGTCAGAAGAGCTGTGGAGGGATCAAGGTGTCTTCGTACGGATGCGGCGCCGGAAGAATGCCTCTTGCAGAGCGCGATCAGGGCGTTCATTTGCTTCATATTGAAGCCGGCTTTCGCGTTCTCCAGAAGAGGCAGAAGCGTCGTCCCGAGCTCCGCGAACGGTAGGTATATCCGGTCCGGAAGCGCGATCCGGAGCGCCCGGGAAAGATGATTCGCCGCCTCGTCCTCGCGTCCTTCCTCTGTGTATGCGGCGGCGAGGCAGATATGCTGACAGAGGCGGGGGAGCTCATAGTTCATCCCGTGCGCAAACTCCATGGCCGGTTCCGTCAGCCCGTACAGCTCCGGAAAACGCTTTTCCAGAAGCAGCAGCTTCCCGTAGAGTATGAGGCCGCAGGCGTGCCCCTGGATATAGAGCGTTTTCTTGATGCTTTCAACGTCGCGAAGCCAATCGGGGATTCCCTCGGTTCTCCCCAGTAAGAGATCGAGCGAGGCAAGAGAGAGTTCGACCATGCGGACGACGGATCTTTCGGGAAATTCCTTTCGGTATCCGCACAGGCTCTTGCGGGCCGTCGCGTATGCCTCTCCGTCGCCTCGAAGAACTGCAAGGCGCGCAAGCACAAGTTCCGCGCATAAGGAGATGGAGGTTTGACGAGCGCTCCGGGCCTGGTAGAGCGCTTTATGGCTTGCCGCCTCTGCTTCGGTCTCCTCGCCCCGGTACAGGCAGGCTTCGGCCCGCATCACGCTGTCCGCCCCCGTGCCGTGACCGTTGGACAGCTTCACGTACCAGGGCATGCATTCCCCCATAAGCGCAAGTTCCGTATCGAGTTCCCCGCTCTTGCTCCAGTAGAGGCAGAGCACCGACGCAACGCCGAACGTCCACGGCGTCGAGCCGAACACAACTGTCTTCGGAGGAGCGCCGTCGTCGGACATGTTCAAATGGAGAAGGGCCTCTCTATGGTATGCGCTCATTTTCGCGATATCGTTGAACTCTGTAAAGGAGAGCAGCAGCGCCGTTTCCCCCCTGATACGCGACACCGTCGATTCCGGGAGCCCGGAGGGAGCGTCCGCAATCGCGCGCAACAGGCGGACCATCTGCGAAAAACACGCGCCTTTGCCGCTTTTCATGAACTGAAACGCGAATGTGAGGACAGCGAACGGGTACTCTCGAAGAGTGCGTTCCGGGCATTCCCCGACGATCCGCTCAAGAAAGCCGACGATGTCTTTTTCCTTCTGTTCGTTCAAATAACTTGTCGTGAGCGGCATTGAGAGAATGGCGCCGTAGTCCCGAACCCTGGAGAAAAACTGCGCGGCCGGAAAGTAATCCGAAGCGGCGGCGCAGGCTGCGCCCGCCCTGCGAATCATGATCTCCGCGAATTCGCGGGGTTGGTTCTCGAAGCGCTGTTTCAGATAGTCGTTCAGGATGCTGTGGAGAGAATAGACGCCTTTGTCCGCGATGTACGAGATAAAAAAACCGTTTTTCAGCATCTTGAGCAGGTGTTCCGGCAAGGTCGGGCCCCCTGCCATGATAGCCGCCTGTCTGGGGGAGAAAGCGTCGAGGAGAGAGAGCCCAAGGAGGAATTCATGTTCTTCCCCGGTCATTCTGTTCCATATCGCCGTTTCGACGAGCGCGTCCATGTCGCGCGCGTCGGCGAACGCCCCCGTTTCCATGTAGTTCGAGGCCTGGAGCAGGATGGCGGAGACCCATCCTTCGGAGACGCTCTGAATCCGGTCGATTTCCTTCTCCGTCATGCGTGCTCCGGCCGTACGGCAGAGTCGCGCCGTATTCTCGCGGTCGAAGAAGAAATCTCTCGTTCCCAGTCTGTGTATGTTTGCGTCCTGAACCGCGATTTCAAAAGTCGGAAGAGGCTGGGTTATGAAGAGCATGTGGAGATTCGGGTTTGAATGCGCGGAAAAGGCGTGCGCAATATGGTACGGGATCGGACTTTCAAACAGTTGATAGTTGTCGATCACAAGAAACGTCGCGGCATCGCAGCGGCACTCGCGCATCAGCTCCGCGATATCGGGAAGCGTTTCGACCGTTGGGGGGAACAACTCCTTCAGTCTTCGCGCAACGTCGATATCCACATTCCCGAACAGTCTGCACACACCTTCCCACACCTTCGAGGGGTGTTCGCCGAAGCATGTGTACCAGCTCTGTCTGCTGTTGTGCTGAAGACTCTTTAAAAATTCTCTGACGGCTGTCGTCTTGCCGAAGCCGGACGGCGCTTCCACTATGGTGACCGGGAACGCGGATATTCCGTCCAGGCGTGCCGACAGGCGTTGAGGGAAGACGAACGTCGTCTCGCTACGGGGTAATCGGTTTTCTGTCTCTCGCATGGCGTCTCTCTCCGTTCATCCCGATAGTAAAATGCAAAACTTTTTGGAGACGCTCCGGCTATAATGTCGGAGCGTCTCCAAAAAGTTTACAGCAAACGCCGGGAATGTGCACAGCCTTCTGAATACCGCTCGCTGTTTATGTGCGTCACGGCGTCAACGCGGAGAAATCGCGGGACTCTTTATCCCGCGGCAGGCACGGGAACGGATATTTCCCGTTCGTTAATTTTTTCTTCGCCGGCCCAGTCTTTGGGAGAGCGGACCGAAGTTTCCAGGATCGTGATCTTTTCCCCGTCTTCCGAAACAGATACAAACGAGAAGTTTTTTGTGACGGAAGCCTCTTTCAAAGGTATCGTTTCCTCCACGGCCGAATCATACAGGATAACGGACAGTTGCAGACCGTAGGAAAGGCCGGGAAACGCACCCCCCTCGCGAATACCGTCGATCCTGGTAAAGACGATGCGCATTCCGTCGTCCAGCCACGCGATTTCTTCGCGCAGGCCGCTGAACTCGGCTTGTTTCTCCATGCCCTCCGCGTACACGTCGAAGAACATGTCGGGTCTTGCTCCGCTTCCCCGGACGAGGATCAGGCGATCGCCCGCAGGGCTCCAAAGAAGATCCTGGTATTCGTTTTCGTTGTCCAGAGGGATGAAGGTCATAAATTCTCCTTCGGATCCGAAAAACCAGACGCCCGTTTCTTTTTCCGTTACTGCGTCGGATGTTCCCGTCCCGATTACGGCCCAGTTCGCGATCCCGTTGTCCAGTCCGGATGGAATATCGTACACTTCGCAGTCAAGAGGCGTTCCGTCTTTCTGCACGCGGCCGTTTACGAGAGCAAAAGCGTCTGTCCGGAGTTCCTTGCCGCCGGCATCCTCCGGTGCGATCATCAACGTTTCCTCCAGGCACGCGACTATGGGGGCGAAACGTTCCCGCTCTTCAACGGGGTAGACGAGGATGAACGAAGCCCAGTTGTTCGCATTGATACTTCCGTATTCGTGGAAGAGGCGTTCGTTCCCGTCCTTCCCGCCGTCGTCGCTGTAGATCACTCTGTACCAGTCGGGACCGCTTTCTTCGGAGCCGGGCACGATATGCGCCACGTTTTCGAGTCTGCTCCGCAGCCTGCGTTCTCCGTCTTCTTCAAGGACGTTGTAGCCTCCCGAGAGCGTCAGCGCGTACTTCCCTTCCGAAGCGCTCAGCCAGACGCCGTCTCCGTTTTCCGGCTCATCTCTTTCCGTGTAGATATCGGCGTATTCCACAGAGTAGCCGAAGCGCTCGTTGACGTAGGTTGTCCACTGTTCCTCGGTTGCAAAAGCGGGGAGCGTGCACGTCAAAACAAAGAGCAGCGCCGAAGCGCATAACAAGGGTGTTTTTTTCAAGATTCATTTCTCCTCTCGATTATTGAGACGCCCGGGAGCATCCTTTCCAGCGAAACTGGTTTTCTCGGCGAAGAGCGCAGCGGAAGAAGCTCTTTTGATACAACCTCAAAACTACCTATGGCTTCGAACCTGAAAATCGAGACTCCATTTGTCGAACTTGAAATTGAATTTTTTGAACGCCGCTTCGTTGGTCGTCTTCCAGCTGCCGTCATACGGCTTGATAAGTTTATTGAGAGGTATCGTATGTTCGTATTTATACACCTGTCCGGGGTACCATTCGCCTTTGTAGGGATTCGTCCCGGTCATGCCGAACTTTACGTTCCAGTGTGCCGGTTTCCATGTTGTAGAATTCTTGCCGTCAAAAAAATACTGCGTAGTACTCGTCATTTGCACGATCGTGAAAACACCGTTCCAGCGAATTTTTCGATCAAAAATCGCCGTGATGATGTCGCCGTTTTTGCTGTTGTTGATGATGTCGAATTTGTGCACCAGAAGCAGGTGATTCCCGTCGCCGACTTTCGTGTTTTTTTGCTTCCGCAGTTGCGTTCCCGTGTACTTGACCGTCACCCAGTCGGGTTTTGCCAGAGCGGCGGAAGAGAATGCCAGCATCAGCAGCACCGCGATGCCCGCAAACAGTCCGAGCCTGTTCTTCTCTCTCATTTATTTCCCCCCATTTTTATAAAAAATCGTATTTGCTGCGGGAAACTCCTCTCCCGCAGCAAATACGCCCAAAAACAGGCGTTCCGTTACGCTTTACCCTGCCGCGGGAATCTCTACTTTTATTTCCCGCGTTGTGATTTTTTCCTCGTCGCCCCAATCCTTTTCCGACTTCACGGAGTCTTCCTGAATGACAAACGAGCCGCCGTCGTCCGATAATCCGCCGTACCAGTAGTTCTTCATCGTAGTCGCTTCTTTCAGAACGACCAGCTCCTCCGCTACGGTGTCGTACATCACCGCCGAGAGGCGAAGAGCGGCCATTGAAAAAGTCCCGTTTTCCGTCTCGCGAACGTCGTCGATCCGGGTCATCGCAAAACGGCCCACGTCAATCCACGAAGCGGATTCCCTCGTCCCCGGGATTTCAATTTTTTGCTCCATTGTTTCCAACTCGTACAGAATGTACGTCATGTCGGCCCGAACTCCGCTTCCGCTCATCAGGAGGAAATAACTCCCGTCCGGGCTGAAAATGATGTCTTGGCATTCGCCGGCGCTCTCGAGCGGCAGGAACGTCAGAAAGGCCCCGTCTTCCGAAAAGAACCAGACGCCGGTTTCGTTTTCTGCTGCGGGGCTCGCTTCTTCCGCCCCGACGACGCTCCAAAAACGCGCCGTGCCTTCAATTTCCGGAGGTACATCGTGCACTTCCGCTTCAATAATTTCTTCGCCCTTATACACGCGTTCATCCTTCAGTGAAAATGCGTGAACGTCAGTCGCAGCGGCTTCCACCCCTTCCTGCTCGACGAGAGCGAGGTTCGCGAGGATTTTCTCCGCATCGCTTTTTTTGAAAGTCCTGTTCGTTGTCTCCCATGTTACTTCAGCCATAAAAAGAAACGGGTCGGTCTCTATGAACAGGACCATGTGGGAGAGTCCCATATCTGATTCCGCGTATCTCACGACCTGGCAGGGGTAGGAGAAACTTGCGCTGATTATTTCCGGGGCTTTCGTGAATGTCATTTTTTTCGCGTCGGAGCTTTCCCAGAAATCCTCAGAGCCGATAAATTCGCGAAGAACACTTTTGTCGAGGTTCTGAAGTTTTTTCTCCGCGTCTACCGAAGCCGAAAACCGCCCCACTGCGAGCGTTACGGCAGGGCCGTCGCCCCCCTCGCCCCAACTGTAGACGAACCATGGTTTTTCATCGTCGCCGTCCGAATAGTCTTCGATCGACGCGTCTTCGGGCAGCCCGTTCGCTTGTATCCATAGCCCTTTCACCCATGCATCCGGTGCATCGCCGGCGCTCGCGGCGTTCGCGAAGCAAAAGGGCGCGCCAAAAACACAGAAAAGCGAAATGTACAGTATTACCTTTTTCATTTCACTGAAACCTCCAATCTATGTATGGTTTTGAACCAAATTCCGGGGGTTCGTTTGCCAAACATGTATTCAGTGCGTATCCTGTTTCCTTTTTTTCTCTCCGGCGCTCTTTCCCTATTGGTTAAAAGTTTCCGGGTTGACGTTGAGGATTATGCACGCCGCATCCCACACGCTCAAATCCTTTCGCCAGTCGTAGAAATTGTTCATCGCCTGCGCGAAAATGTCCGCTTCCCAGTCGTCCGTGGCGACTCCCATATCGCTGAAAATTTTTATCAGTTCTCCGCCCAGCTCGACACGCTCCGCGTCCGTCGTCGTTCCGTACCAGTGCATCTCACCCGCTTTTTTGAAACGCTCCACTCTCTCCGCATGGACTTCGAGGGCTTTCTCCGCGGTCGCTGTGTCTAGATCGATCTCCTCGAAGAGCCCCTCGTTTTCCGCCTGAACCATACACCATTCAAAGGCAAGGTCAAAGTCCGGTTTCTCTATTCGCTCGACTTCGAGGGACGACGCCCAGCGGCTCCGCTCGCCGAGGTCTCCTTCGTTCTCCTCGAATTCCGCGGTCTCGCCGCCGAATTGAGAGTGTTCGTAGAGTGTCACCCTGTACCCCGGACATACGGCTACGGAACACACGCTGTCGTTGGGAATGTCGAAGCCGTTGCCCAAGTCGTATTTGCCCGGCGCGGGGATGTGCCACGCAATGCCCCGAAACTCCGGAAGCGAATAGACGACGGCGACGAAATCCAGCGTTTTCTCGTCGTCCTCCCCGGTTTTGTCGTCGAACACATCGCCTTTGCCTTCTTCGCCGTCGACGAGCTTCATGTGTGTGAACCACTCTTCGCTCCTGTCGGAGTACTCGCCGAACGTGTCCGCCGCGCCCGCGGCTTGGATGAGGAAAACGTAATCGTCGGCGAATACGCCGAGTATCGCGACCCTTTTGGCGTCCTCGTCTTCACCGATTTTATATTCCGCCGTCATACACGGGTACGAGAGCAGTTCGGAGAAGTCGTTCGCCCCCGCGTCGAACTCGATGTCGTCAGCGTCGCCGCCGCTGTCCTTCACGCTCTCCACAATCGATTCCTTTACTTTTTCGGGCGTTGTTTCGTCACAGGCGGGCGTCCTGTAGATGCCGAGCACGAGTGCGCCGTCATCAAGAGCGCGAATGTAGGTGACTTCACCGTCGTCGTCCGCGGTAAACTCTAGAACTTCCGCGTCGTCCGGAAAGTCCGGAATCCGAAGCCACAGCCCTTCGACACCCGCGTCTGCTCTCGTGGCATGCCTGTCTTGGGATTCGTCTTCGCTTCCGTTTGCCCGGGATGGATCTCGATCAAAGATTTTCATGTCCTCGAACCAGTCTTTCATTTCATCCGCGTCGTAGTCATCCATGTGATCGGCTGCGAGCGAGAGATGCACGCGGAAGATCCACTCGTCGGTGAAGATGAAAATGTCCTGGTTCCCTCTCATGTCCTCGTCTTCGCCGGTCGTATACAGCGCTGTCGCGACCGGGTACGAGTAAATCTCTTCGAGTTCCTCGACGGATTCGGTGATTTCGACGTCGTTCGGGTCGATTTCGATGTCCTTGCGGAGACTTTGCAGTCTGACGACCAATTTACCGGTATCGCCGGGACCTAAGGCTTCGCCGTTTCTGTCCGCCGAGTAAATCCTTTCGATCGATACTTTCAGTATGCCGCCGTCGAAATCCCGCTCGAAGTACGCCTCGCCCTCGCCGTCCGACTGGATATTGAATGTTGTGGAACTTGCCTCCGGGAGACCCGGAATCTCGAGCCACAACCCCTTCACCTTGCCGTCGCCGGCTTGTACAGGAGCCGCGAACAGCGCGAACGCCAGAGCAAAGACAAAAAATGTACCAATACGCTTCCTCATACTTGTTCCTCCATTCCTCTCGATATGTCCGTCCTTGAGCCGGAAGGCGTCGATATTCAGTCGACGGCGTCTTTTCTTCCGTCTCTTTCGCAAATAACGGCATCAAGGGGCGACAGAGCGCCTCTTCCAAGGAGACGATACACTGCTTTCAAGGTTTGTGGAATCACCCGTTCGGGTGGTATTCCCGGGGGGATTCCCTGGAAGGACACGGGAGGGAGCGGTTGAATCGTGTTTTTCAAAAGGAAGTTACTGTCAATTCGACGCGGGAATGCACTCCCAGCTTTCCATAGACGGCCTTTGTTATGCTCTTCACCGTATTTTCGGTTACGAAGAGGTTTTTCGAGATCTCCTTGACTGAAAGGCCGTCTTTCAGAAGAAGCGCTACCTCGCGCTGCCTGGCGCTGAGAATGGATCCCGACCCAGAGAGAGTTTTGCGGACCGTTTCCGCGCCCGATGCCTGACGTGCGCACAGCGAACGCACAGCGCGTACCCGGTCTTCGGGAAAAGCGTTTTGAAGCGAATCGAACAGCGGCGTCAACGAGTCTCCGTGTTCTGCGAAAGGCAGGTAGACTTCATCCGGCAGCGCCAGTAGGAGCGCCTGTTCAAGATACCCGACGGCCTCTTCCCGGCAGGCTTCAGCGTTCTTCGCGACGGCGAGATAGATGTTGTAATAGACTTGCGGGAGCATGTAGTGCATCCTGCGGGCGAATTCCAGGACCGGTTCCGCGATGCCGTAGAGTTCTGAATAGCGCTCTTCCTGAAGCAGCGCCATTCCGTGAAGCATCATCGCATACGGCTGACCGTCGGTGTACACCACTTTCCGGATGCTCTCGGCGTCGCGGAGCCAGGGAGGCAGATCGTCGAGGCGTCCGAGCGCCAGGTCGGTAACGGCCAGGCAGAGGTCCCCGATGCGCAGGAGCGACGTCTGCTGCGCTTCCCGGGCGTCCTTCAGAATGCTGCGACGTATGGAGGTGTACGAATCGCCGTCGCCGCGCAGCAGCATGATACGGGCCAGCACCAGCGATGCGCAGAGACAGTTGCCGATCTGCCCCGCGCTGCGCGCTTCAAAAAGCGCGGTATGGCACATGACCTCCGCTTCGACGTCGTCTCCGCGGAAGAGCGCGGCCTCCGCGCGCAGGACATACTCTGCGCCGGCGCCGTGCCCTCCGGCGAGGGTGACGTAATACGGCAGGCATTCGTCCATCACCGAGAGTGTTTTTTTCAGGGCGCCGCTCTCTCTCCAGTAGAGGAAGAGCACCGACGCTCCGCTCATCGTCCACGGCATGGCCCCACCGAAAATAACCGACCGCGGAGGGTCCGACAGTTGACGCAGGGAGTCGTATGCCCGCCTGTGGTATTCGCTCATCTTGGCGATATCGTTGAACTGGGGAAAGGACATCAGGATGGAAAACTCCCCCCTGATCCGCAGCAGCTCCTTCTCGGAGAGGCCGGAAGGAGCGTCGAGGAGTTTCTGCACCAGCGCCGTCGTTTTTGAAAATGGGAGCATTCTTCTGTCCCTGAAAAACTGCTGGCCGAACGTCACAAGAGCCAGCGGGTGTTTCAACAGCGTTTCCTCCGGGCACTCGTCGATAAGGCGCTCGAAGAGATCGATGACGCTTCGCTCCCTGAAATTGTAAAAATACTGCGTTGTGAACGGCATCGAGAGGATCGCCTCGTAGTTCCCGGTCTCGATGTGGAACTGCGTCGCGTGAAAGTACTCGCCGACCGTCTCGCAGGCGCGCCCCGCCCTGCGGTACGTCTCCCGCCGGAACGTCTCGCCCGTTTGTTCGAACCTGTCCCTCAGATAGTCCTGAAGGAGGCTGTGCATATAGTACACGCCCTCGTCCGGAACGAAGGGAACGAAGGCGTTCCGTCGCAGGATTTCATCGATATTGACATCGTTGGAAACGCCTTCGAGCATGATCGACGCCTGGCGCGGGGAAAAACATTCGAACAGCGAGACGGAAAGCAAAAAACGTTTTTCCTCTTCCGAGAGGCGGTTCCATATCGAGGTCTCGATGAGGTCGTTCATGGTGTTTGCCGGAGCAAGAGCTCCCGTCGCCTTGTAGTGGAGCATCTGAAGTTTGAGCGCTGCGATCCATCCGCCAGTGGCGGCGCACACCGTCTCCAGCTCTTGAGACGAGAGCGTAAGGCCCGCCAGCGCGAAGTAACGCTGCACGCTCCGTTTGTCGAAAGAAAAATCGACCGGGCCGATGTTGTGAATGTCCGGTGCGCGCCAGGTCGTGTTCGCGGAGAGCTTCTGCGTGATGAAGACGATGTGGAGCGCGTCGTTGCGGTGCAGGGAAAAAGCGTTGATGATGTCGGACTGCACTTCGCTTTTTACGAGCTGATAATTGTCGATGATTACAAAAGAGTCGCGGTCGCAGGAACACTCGCGCATGATCGCGGCCACATCCGCCATTGTTTCCCTGTTCGGCGTGTCGAGGCTTCGAAGGTTCCGGGATACTCTCGGGTCGACGTCGTCGAAGAGATCGCAGATAGTGCCCCAGGCTTTCGAGGATGGTTCCCCGAGACTCGTGTACCAGAACGCGCGCGAAGAGGATGGGATGTGCGCGCGCAGGTATTCGCGAAACGAGGTCGTCTTGCCGAATCCGGAAGGCGCTTCGATGAGCGTCAGCGGATAGTCCTTGACGCGGGAGACTTTCGACAAAATCCGTTCCGGAAAGTAGACGATATCTTCAGCGTGGACGCTTTTTCGGGGCATTGTACTCTCTCCTGTGCATCGTAATGGGGTGGCCTGAGGTTCCGGTTGCTATGGTACCCTAAACACTGCATTTTATCCAGTTTTGATAATGATTTTGTATTTTCTGTCTCCAGGAGTGAATACAGCTCCTGCGAGGTATGGTGAATCCACAGTAAGCAGCGAAAACAAAAGGAAAAAAGAGGTTGTAAGAGGAAAAGTGAAATATCAAGGGTATATACGCTTTATTTGCTCTTTCTTCCGGCGCTGAATGTCGTTATAATCCCATTGGTTAGTATTGGTCAAAAGGAGTGATCGCGATGGATTTCGCTAAATTGACGACAAAGTCACGGGAAGCTTTCTCGGACGCACAGAATAAAGCCGTAACCTACGGGCATTCGGAGGTGGACGGCGAGCATCTTCTGCTCGCGCTCGCCGAACAGCCGGAAGGGCTTATTCCGCGCCTGCTCGCCCGCATGGGCGTCGACTCGAAAAGCCTCGTCCGCAAACTGGAGGAAGAGCTTTCGCGCCGCGTCCGGGTTACAGGGCCTGGCGTCGAGCCGGGAAAGGTGTACGTTTCGCAGCGGCTTTCCCGGCTTTTGGTGAAGGCCGAGCAGCGGGCGGAACAGCTGAAAGACGAATACATCTCGGTGGAGCATCTCTTTGCCGCCTTTTTGGAGGAGGGAAAGACAAGCGCCGCCGGGCGGATTCTTGCGGAACTGGGAGCTACGGAAGAGAAGTTTCTCTCCGTCCTCAACGAAGTGCGCGGAAGGGCGCGCGTCTGCAGCGACAACCCCGAGAGCACCTACGAGGCGCTGGAGAAGTACGGCCGCGATCTGGTGGCGATGGCCCGCGCCGGAAAGCTCGACCCTGTCATCGGGCGCGACGAAGAGGTCCGCAGGGTGATTCGCATCCTGAGCAGGAAGACGAAGAACAACCCCGTGCTCATCGGCGACCCCGGCGTCGGAAAGACGGCCATCGTCGAGGGTCTCGCAGGGCGCATCGTGAAGGGCGACGTCCCCGAGGGGCTGAAGGACCGTTCCATCTTCGCGCTCGACATGGGGTCGCTCGTCGCGGGGGCCAAGTTCCGAGGCGAGTTCGAAGAGCGCCTGAAAGCGGTGCTCAACGAAGTTAAGGAGAGCGACGGCCGGATCATCCTCTTCATCGACGAACTGCATACCATCGTTGGCGCGGGCGCCGCGGAAGGCGCCATCGACGCGGGGAACATGCTCAAACCTCTGCTTGCACGCGGCGAACTGCACTGTATCGGCGCGACCACGGTGGACGAGTACCGCAAGCGTATCGAAAAGGACGCGGCGCTCGCCCGGCGGTTCCAACCCGTTCTCGTAGAGCAGCCGACCGTCGAGGATACCGTGTCCATACTGCGGGGCCTGAAGGACCGCTTTCAGGTGCACCACGGAGTGAAGATCCGCGACAACGCCCTCGTCGCGGCGGCGGTGCTCTCCAACCGCTATATCACCGAGCGGTTCCTTCCGGACAAGGCCATCGACCTGGTGGACGAGGCGTGCGCGCTCATCCGCATGGAGATCGACTCGCTTCCCGCCGAGCTCGACGCAGTTTCGAGAAAGGTGATGCAGCTCGAAATAGAGGAGGCCGCCCTGAACAAGGAGAAGGACGCGGCGAGCGTCGAACGTTTGAAGGCGCTCCAGAAGGAGCTGCAGGAGGCGCGCGAGGAGCAGACGGGGCTGCGGGCGCAGTACGAGGCGGAGAAGCAGGGGATAGGCGCCGTCCGCGAGCTGCGGGAGCGCATCGAATCAATCAGGCGCGATATCGAGAAGGCAGAGCGCGAGTACGACCTGAACAGGGCCGCCGAGCTGAAGCACGGCACGCTTCCACAGCTTGAGGCCGAACTGCGCGAGCGGGAGAAGGCGCTGGAGAACGGGCACGCCGGGCCAAAGATCCTCCGCGAGGAGGTCACCGAGGAGGAGATTTCCGAGATCGTCAGCCGCTGGACGGGCATCCCCGTCACACGCCTTCTTGAAGGGGAGAAGGAGAAGCTGCTTCAACTCGACGAGGTGTTGCATCGGCGCGTCGTCGGTCAGGACGAGGCCGTCGAGCTGGTGGCCGACGCGGTGCTCCGCGCCCGCTCCGGCATCAAGGACCCGCGGCGGCCGATAGGATCGTTCATCTTTCTGGGGCCCACGGGCGTCGGCAAGACGGAGCTGGCCAAGACGCTCGCCGAGTCGCTCTTCGACAGCGAGGAGAATCTGATCCGGCTGGATATGTCGGAGTACATGGAAAAGCACTCCGTCTCCCGAATGGTGGGAGCGCCTCCGGGGTACGTCGGGTACGACGAGGGGGGGCAGCTGACCGAGGCGGTGCGCCGCCGCCCGTACTCCGTCATCCTCTTCGACGAGATAGAGAAGGCGCATCCCGACGTCTTCAACATCCTCTTGCAGATACTGGACGACGGGCGCATCACCGACAGTCAGGGGCATCTTGTCAACTTCAAGAACACTGTGGTCATCATGACCAGCAACATCGGCGCGCAATATCTGCTCGAAGGGATCACCTCCGACGGGCAGATCCGCGAGAGCGCGCGGACGCAGGTGATGGATGAGCTGCGCCGCGCCTTCCGGCCGGAATTCCTGAACCGCGTGGACGACGTGGTGCTCTTCAAGCCGCTTCAGCAAGAGGAGATACGGCGTATCGTGCGCCTGCTCGCCTCGTCCCTGGAGGAACGCCTGAAAGACCGGAATATCTCGTTGGAGATCACCGACGCGGGAGTGGACCTTATCGCCCGCGAGGGGTATGATGCGGTGTACGGGGCGCGGCCGCTGAAGCGGTTCATGGTGCGCCGGATAGAAACGCCTATCGCCCGGATGATCATCTCCGGCGAGGCCGCCGAGGGGTCGCGGATCGTCGTGGACGAACGGGGCGGAGCTCTTTCGCTCTCGGCCTCCTGTTTATAACGCGCCCGCCGGATGCCGATACATAAGCAGCTTTTTTTGAAACACTGAAAGGGGGGGATGCCGATGAACGTCAATTCCGTTGGTACGACGCGGCCTCTTCCCCCTCTTCCCGTCGAGGACATTGTCGAAGAAAAGGTCGAAGAGACGAAGGAAGAGGGGCTGAAGAAGGTCGAGAAGGCGAAGCGCGCAGTCGAGACGGAGCGCCTTGAGATCATGGACAGGCATCACGAGACGGTAAAAAAATCCGCGGAGACGTACGACAAGATCGTAAAAAAAAGGTTGATGGAGAAGGAGATCGAGGAGCGTCGCCTTCAACAGCGCGAGTTGTTGGCCGAACGGAACGAAGAGGCCGAGCGGCGGCGCGACGAGATGCGGAAGACCGCGGAAAAAGACTGAATCGGAGGGGTATTGGTGAAAAAACGTCTTCCCGAAGCGCTGAGAGCGACTTCGGTAGTTTTTGTCGTGTTGTTTTTTTTGTTGTTTGCAGGACAGCCGCTGCATGCGGCGTCCGTCGAAGAGAACGGGACGTACGCCGATTTCGACGGACTCAGGGTGCATTATGTGGATGAAGGGCCCAGGGAGCGCCCCGCGCTCGTCTTCATTCACGGTTGGTCGTGCGACGTCTCCTTCTGGCGGTTTCAGACCGAGGAGCTGCGCGACAAGTTTCGCGTGATCGCGATCGACCTGCCGGGATTCGGGCTGAGCGACAAGCCCGCCGACAGGGCGTACACGCTCGATTTCTTTGCAGGCGCGGCCCGGGCGGTCATCAAGGCGGCCGGAGTTGAGAAACCCGTCCTGATAGGGCACAGCATGGGGTACCCCGTGACGACGAAGTACCTCGCGCTCTATCCGGGGGAGGCCCGGGCGATCGTCAACGTGGACGGGGCGTACTTCCGGTCTCCGTCGAACCCGCGGACGATCGAGGAGCTGAAGGAGATGAACGCGTTCCTGGAGGGGCTGCTCGGCCCCGAGCGCCCGCAGTTCATCGGCTTCTTCATCGAATCCACCTTCTACGGCAGAACTCCGCAGCCGTTGCGTACCGAGATAATGGAGAAGATGGCATCCGCCGATGAATATGCGGCGAACAGCTCGATGAAAGAGTTCATCGTACCGGAGAACTGGGAAGAGCGCTCCTACGGTGTTCCAGCCCTGGCGGTCTACTCCGCTCACGAATACGTCCCGCCCGATCACGAGGCATATCTGCGGACGGTCTTTCCGAATCTGACCTACGAAGAGTGGCCGGATACGGGCCACTTCCTGATGATGGAGGCGCCGGAGCGCTTCAACGCGGTTCTGGTGAAGTTCGTGGAAGGACTGCCCGAGTAGAGCGAAGGAGGAGGGGAGATTTTCCCTCCTCCTTCTTCGCATTCCCCTGGATATGCGTTTGGTTTTAGGATGTGAAGTTCATTAGCCGTTCTGTTTGTGGTTCCATGAAAGTTGATCTGCGAGGGATGCTATGGAAAACAAAACCGAAAAACTGATTCTGCTGCCCTGTTTCGACTCCCCGGAAGCGGCGCAGGCGTGCCGCCGGGATCTGAAGGTTCCCCGCGAGAAGGCGATCGCCCTTGGCACTTCTGCGGTGGAGGCGTGCGACAGGGGGTACTATTTCGACGAGAACGGGGCGAAGGTGGACTGGGGGCAGCTCGTCATGGGGGCGTGCTTCGACGCACGGAGCATCCCTCCGGATTTTTCGCTGCAGACGCCCTCCCGCGCGCCTTTTCCCGAGACGACCGTCCAGGTGCGCAACGAAACGACCCTGGCCGCTTGTTTTCGACTTCTCGAACAGGGCGTTCGTCCGCTTGCGCTGAACTTCGCCAACGGGCTTCATCCGGGAGGCGGTTTCCTTCACGGCGCGCTCGCGCAGGAGGAGACGCTCTGCCGGTCCAGTGCGCTCTTCATGACGATAAAAAATGATCCGATGTACGCTGCGCATGCCGAACGCCCTCTCCCCGACTCCACGGACTGGGCGATTCTTTCCCGCGGTGTTCCCGTCTTTCGCAGGGATGACGGCAGCGCGCTTGCGAAACCTGTTCTGGTGGACTTTATCACATGCGCCGCGCCGTATGCGCCCGGCGTCGGGCAGCCGGAATCGGGGGATTTGTTACGCCGTCGGATTACGCGTGTGCTCCAAATCGCCTTTGTCTTCGGGCATTCGGCGCTTGTTCTGGGCGCGTGGGGGTGCGGCGCGTTTGGCAACGACCCGCAGCGGACAGCGAAGGACTTCCGTGAAGCATTGGAGACCGAGTTCGCCGGAGCATTCTCGCAGATCGTCTTCGCCATCGCCGACTGGTCTTCGGAAAGGCGCTTTCTCGGTCCCTTCCGGGATGTCTTCGCGGCGAAGGACTTGTCATAGAGAGGAGAAAACGATGAACGTCCGAAAAGGCAACCTAGCGGGGCTTCCTGCGAATCTGCCTGACGAAGAGATTTTCGAGGAGCTTCTTCGCACACCGTCTTTCCGCATGGAACGGATCGTCTCATCCGGCCATGCGTCGCCGCCGGGCTTTTGGTACGATCAGGAGGAGGACGAGTGGGTGGCGCTGCTCCAGGGCGAGGCCGCGCTGGAGTTCGAGGACGGCTCCGCCGATAAGCTCCGCAGCGGCGACTGGGTCTTTCTTCCGGCGCACATGCGCCACCGAGTGGCGTCGACGAGCTTGGAACCGCCCTGCATCTGGCTGGCTGTTTTTGCCCGCCCGGGATAACTATCGAAGTGAACGGTGAAAATCGTAACTCCGAAGAGTTTGCGATCTGTACATTCTTAAAAAATAAAAATTGTGTTTTTGTGTTCTAGATCTCTCCATATCAAGCGGAATCCTCTATGCCACGCGAAAATTTTGTGATTTTTAATGTAATTCGTGTATGATTGTAACGAGCCTCCTCATAGATGTTGCCTCTTCATCAGGAAGGGTGAGTTCGATGATTCGAAGAACGCTTTTGTTCGTGCACCTTTTCTTTTTCATCTACGGCGCTTCTTTTGCAGCGGCTCTACCTATCGATGAATTTATTGAGGTATGCGGCGCCGGTTCTCTTGAGGAAGTGCATGAGGCCGTCGCTTCAGGGGCCGATGTAAATGCAACGGATGCGGATGGATGGACCGCTTTGATGGCGGCGGCGGACAACGGAAATACCGAGGTCGTTGCATTTTTGGTTGACCGCGGGGCGGATATTCATAGAAAAGACAGATGCGGAACAACAGCGCTTATGGCGGCTGCCGGCGGTTCGGATACGCGTTCGGTACAACTCCTTGTAAATGCAGGGGGAAACGTCAATGAACGGAACTCGGGAGGGTGGACGCCGCTTTTCTTTGCAGCCCGTTTCAGCGAGGAACCCGACGTGATCGCGCTTCTGATTGCATCGGGCGCGGAAGTCGACGTAGCTGAAGCAGACGGTGAGACGCCTTTTATGATCGCGGCATGGTACGGCGAGAATCCGTGTATTGTGGCGGCTTTGCTGAAGGGCGGGGCCGACGTGCACCGGAAGGATACTAAAGGGTGGACGCCTCTTTCATACGCCGCGTGCACAAATAAAAATCCGGAAGTTATTGCAGCGCTGTTGCGAGGAGGGGCGGATGTCGACGAACGGGATGAAGACGACGGAACGACGCCTGTGATGAATGCCGCTGCGTGCAACCGGAATCCTGCGGTACTTTCGACGCTCCTGAGGGCGGGCGCCGATGTGAATGCAAAAGATACGAAAGGGTGTACTCCTTTGCACTTTGCGGCGAGGTACGCCGAGAATCCCGAAGTTGCCCGAATATTGCTGGACGCGGGAGCGGACGTAGCCGCGCGGGACGCGCAATGGGGGCGGACGCCTCTTCTATGGGCGGCTAAAACTTCGAAGGAGCCGAAGATTGTCGAGGCGCTTTTGGATGCCGGAGCGGATATTCACGCGCGGGATAACTACGGACGCACTGCGCTCATGTGCGCGGCCGAAGAGTGCTGTTCACATCCTGATGTCGTCCGCGCGCTCTTGCGTGGAGGGGCCGATGTGAATGCGCTGACTTCCGACGGGCGGAGCGCTCTTTTTTTCGCGGCGGCTTTCCAACACAATGATACAATCGTTCACCTTCTGTTGAAGGAGGGGGCGGATGTGAATATACGGGATACGGCGGGAGCAACGCCTCTTTTGTTTGCTGCTGAGTACGGTACCAGGCCGGAGATTCTCCTTGCGTTGATCCACAACGGAGCCGATGCGAGCGTTTGCGATGCGGACGGAAAGCGTGCAGTCGACTACGCGGAGGGAAACAGCTATCTGCAGGACACCGAGGTTGTACAGGTTTTAAAAAAAGTTTCACCGAAATAAGACGGTCGTATCATGGAAACGTACACTGGCTGAAAAATGAATATCGGGAGGCGATAACTATGAGTAAAATGATGAGACGGGTTGCAGGTATTCTTTCCCTTTGTATCGCAAGTCTTTGGTGTGGCTGTTCCGCGCACGCGAACGCGGTTGTTCTGCTCGACACGCCGGAGGCCGCCATGGATCTGACCGAGCGAATCATGGAAAAGGTCGCCGATGATAATATCGAGAGCGGTATTTTTCTGATGCGGCCTTTTTTCCGCCTTCCCAAGGAAGAGTTCAACATACTTCTGGAACAGAGTAAATTACAAATTCCTGTGATCAAAGACCGTTTCGGAGCTCCATTGGAACACGAACTCATTGAACAACGTTTCATAGGGAAATCGTTGATGCGGATCGTCCACCTTCAGAAATATAAATACCACGCGATGCGCTGGATTTTTGTTTTCTATAATCCCGATGGATCATGGTATATCAATTCCTTTAACTTTGACGATAAGATCAAAGAACTTTTTTGAGGTTTTTTCGCTGAAAGGTCTTGAAAGCCTGATTAAAATTCCACTTTCGATCGTCTTTCCGTTGCTGTAAAAACGGCCTTCCGCAAAGGCCGTTTTTGCATTATGTATTTTCACCTTCCTCCCCCTATTACATTCTGCATGGTGTATGATAGTATTTAGCTTAAAGTATAATCACAAGGAGTGAGTTTGTTTTATGTCGTCAAAAACTTTTAATCTGTTGCGCCCCGAGAGTTCGGGTTTCAAGCTTTCGCTGCTCTCGACGGGGCACTTTTTCAATGACCTCTACGCGTCTTTTTTGCCTACGTTCATCCCGACGATCATCTCCAGGCTGGGGATTACGATGGCGCAGGCGGGCTTTTTCAGCACTTTCCTCGGAATTATCCATATTATCTTTCAGCCGATCATAGGGTATCTCTCCGACCGCTCGGCGAACCCCTGGCTCGTTATCTGGGGGCCGATCATGACGTGCCTCGGGGCGACGATGATCCCGCTTTCTCCGTCCTACGGGGCGGCGCTCTTTTTCGTCGGACTCTGGGCGCTTGGAAGCGCTATGTTCCACCCGCAGGGGCACGGCGGGGTAGGGCACGTCGTTCCCCGGGAAAAACTTACTGTCTCTTTGGCTCTCTTCGCAGTTGCCGGGACGGCGGGTGTTACGGTCAGCCCGCTCTTCGCGGTGGCCTTGGTAAACACAGTAGGTTTTCGCCTGATGCCCGTTGTGGCAATAATCCCTGTCCTTCTACTCGGCTTGTTCACCTGGAGGACAATGCCGTCGATTTCGCATGAGAGCGGCGACGCTATGACGCCGCAGAAGGGGCTGCTGGCGACGCTGAAGTCCGTCTTCGTCGTCATCTACCCTGTATGGGCTCTCTCTACTGTCCGCGACGCGGCGAGCCAGGGCGTCCGTATGTTTCTGCCCATTCGTATCGCCTCCGAAGGAGGGGAGATCGGCATGGTGGGCACTGTCCTTTTCCTCATCATGCTCTCGAGTACGATAAGCATGGTCCTTATCGGCAAGATCGCCGACAGGTGGGGGAAGAAGAGAGTGCTGCTGGGTGTGATGGCGCTCACCCCGCTCTCTCTCCTTGCAGGCGTGTACACCGAGAACTGGGTGAGTATTTTTTACTTTCTTATAGGAACTTCCGCAATCAATGCCACGCTCCCCGTCACGGCCGCCATAGCGCAGGAGATGGTCCCCAACTCCCGCGGTATGGCGAGCTCCATTGTCATGGGGCTCTCATGGGGATTCGGCAACATGCTGATGGCGCCGCTGGGGAAGATCGGCGACCTCTTCGGTGTGCAGACGACGCTTCTCGTGGTGGCCTTTCTTCCGCTCATTGCGTTGCCGTTGCTCTATACAAAACAATTCCGGGAAATGGCGGAATAGTATTTTTCTGTTGAGGTAAGTGGAGGGGAAACGCTCGCATCTGAAGTTTGTTCTTGCTCGTTTCGTTTTTTTGCGTACTTTCGCTGCTTTCTTCTTCCATGGAATGCCAAGGTGGTGTAAAATGTTTCCGATGCGTCGTCCTTACAGCGCGTCGGAAATGTTTTTTTGGAGCGCAGAGTCGTTTCAGGAAAACGAGCCTTCACGTATGAGATAATAAGCATCCATGCTCTGAATGGCGGTACCCCGTTGGCGCGTGTTTATCGGTTGATTTCGAAGAAGCTATAAAATTTGTGACGGGAGGGGTTTATTTATGGAGCAGCAAGAGACGTTCGAGAAGAGAATGCGTCCAGCATGGAGAAGTTTTTTGACGTGGTGGATACTGAGTGTTGCTGTGGCCGCGCTCGCTGTTTTTCTCAGTGTGCGTTACACAGCGCCGTGGTGGACAGTCGCAGTGGCATTGATTCCTGTTGTTGTCATCATGCTGAAGCGCTGTTCGACGGAGTTCATCGTGAAGCATGACGAGGTAACTCTGGAGAAGGGGCTGTTTGCAAAGAATTCTGTTGAAGTCGGTATGCCGCAGATCCGAACCATTGAAGTCCGGCAGACGGTTTTTCAGAGAATGCTTGGTATAGGCGATATCATGATCGCTTCCTCAGGAACGGACACGTATGAAATTATTGTTTCCGGCATAGAGGAGCCCAAAGAGCTTCGCGATGTCATTCAGGGTTTTCAGAGGAGAGCCGCGAGCGCAGCGGAATAGTCTTTTCGCCGCAGAATACGCTTTTTTTAAACATGCAAGATACGTACAAAGAAGAGGGGCGTGGTGAACTCCCCTCTTCTTTCTTTTTTATTCTTGTTTTGAGGAATCTTCGCATGCCTTTCGACGTTTCTCCCTGAGCAGTTCTTTCGGCTCGATCGAGACGGCGTTGCCTTCGAAAAGAGACTGGATGCCTCCTGAAAAGGTAGCTTTCGCACGCTCACAGAGATCGCGGCACTTCCCGAGGCACTTGCTCTGATTGTCGTCCGGTTCGGTATAGACAGTGATAACTCCCTCGTAGTTGCGCAGTATCGTCTTTCTGTCCGAGCGCGATATCACGTAGTTCGGCATGACGGGGATCTTCCCGCCCCCTCCCGGCGCGTCCACAACGAACGTAGGCACAGCCAGCCCCGAGGTATGGCCCCGCAGGTACTCCATAATCTCCAGTCCCTTGCCGATGGAGGTTCTGAAGTGCTCTATTCCCCGGGACAGGTCGCACTGGTAGATGTAGTAGGGGCGCACCCGCATCTTCATCAGTTTCTGGTTGAGGTCGCGGAAGATGTACGGACAGTCGTTCACGCCCTTGAGGAGCACCGACTGGTTGCCCAGGGGAATACCTGCGTCGGCGAGAAGGGCGCAGGCGCGGGCGGCCTCGGGGGTGAGCTCCCTTGGATGGTTGAAATGCAGGTTGATCCAGAGAGGGTGGTATTTTTTCAGCACGGCGCACAGCCGCTCCGTCACGCGCATCGGGAGCACCGCCAGCGTTCTCGTCCCTATCCTGATGATCTCGACCGTCGGGATTGCCCGGATCTCCGAGAGAATAAAATCCAGCGCCTCGTCGGAGAGCGTGAGGGGATCGCCGCCTGTGATGAGCACGTCGCGGATCTCCGGCGTATGCGCTATGTAGTCGATGCATGCCCGTATCTGTTCGGAGGAACGGGCTGTGTCGGTCTGTCCGGCAAAACGCCTTCTGGTGCAGTGCCTGCAGTACATGCCGCACTGGTCCGTGACCAGCAGAATACACCTGTCGGGGTAGCGGTGCGTCAGCCCCGGTACCGGAGAATCCACGTCCTCGTGCAGCGGGTCAAGCAAGTCGGTCGGCGCGATGAGCGTCTCCTCAAGCGTCGGCACGGCCTGTTTCCTGATGGGGCATTCCGGGTCATCCGGATCGATCAGCGACGCATAGTACGGGGTAATCGCCATACGGAGCGAGTTCAGGCTCTTCCGCAGCGTCGCGCCCTCTCCGCGCGATAGCGTGAGAATACGACCCAGTTCATCGGCCGTCGTGATTCGCGACTGCATCTGCCAGCGCCAGTCGTTCCATCGATCTTCCCCTGCAGAATCTCTGAGCGCTTCGAGGAATTTTTTCCCGTTCGAAGCGTACGGGATCAAGGGAGCGTTTGTCCCGGCGAGAAGCGAAAGCTGGGGAAAAGCATCTCTGATGCGACGGCCTTTCGACGGAGGTTTTGTTTCCTCCGGCGAGGCATCCGGTGTGTTGACGATATTAACGCTTTTTCGTGAGTTTTTTGCAGTAGAGGACAAGATCGTCACCTTCCGAATAAAAGTCGGGAATGCGGCCGCATTCTCCGTAATGCCGTGCAAGATAGAAGTAGCGCTGTCCCAGGTAATCGTCCCTTCCCGCCGTTTCGACACGGATCACCGCGCTGTCCGACTGTTCCAGAAGGGCCGAGCACATCTTCTCCTCAAGTCTGGCGCCGATCCCCTTTTTCTGATGGCCGGGGGCTACGGCGATCCAGTAGAGGTCATAGGCGAAACGGGTCATCGGGGTAGGACCGTAGATCAGGAACCCGGCAATGTCTCCGTCGATCCACTCCGTGAGCAGGATATAATCGCGCCCCGGGTGGAGCGACCACTCGACCAGCACGTCCTCGAGAACGTCCAGTTCGTCGGCGGTGAAGGCTCCTGTTGCCGCTGCGGTCTTCAGGCAGCGCTCGGCGAGATCGTTACTCACGTGTCGTCCCTCCTTCATCTTCTTCAAAAGCCAGTTCGAGAATAGTGTGCACGGTCTGCTCGTCGGAAAACCCCGCCTCCCGGCACTGGCGCAAAAAACCTCCGTCCGGCGTGATATCGGGGTTCGGATTTACGTCGAGCACGTAGAGAATCCCGTGCCGTTCACGCATGTCCACCCGGAAATAGCCTCTGCAGCCAAAGGCTCGGCCAGCCGCCGCCGCGAGCTGCGCGGCCTTCTCCCGGAACGCGCCCTCCGCCCGCTGCGGGACAAGCGAGTAGAGAGGCGAGGCGGGGTCCCATTTAGAATCGTAATCGAGAAAGTTCGTTCCTTCGGTCTGTTCGTAGTCAATGACCGAGACGCCAAGCACATTGTACGGGCCGTTCCCGATGCAGGCGACGGAGTACTCGCGTCCGGGAATGAACTCCTCCGCCCGGACTCCCCGAGGAAATAGTGAGAGTTTCTCCAGGACCGTTCGAAGCAGCGCGCTCTTTTCCTGCACGAACGAGGAGGCGTCGATGCCTACGCTTCCGTCCTCCATCAGGGGTTTGACAAACACCGGCAAGCGAAGCGATGCCAAGAGTTCAGGATCGAATCCCGGGTGGAGCGAGACCCCTTCGGGGACAGGAATTCCCGCCTTCCTGAGCGTGCGCGAGCACGTTTCTTTCGAGAGGCAGGCTTGAAGCACCCCCGAAGGATTGCCGGTGCAGGGGATGGACATCTCTTCGACGAGCGAGCGGAACTGGTGTTCGGAACCGCTATCGCAGCCGAACCCCTCGAAGATGTTGAAGACGCAGCGCGTCTTGGTCGAGCGGACAATATGTTGGATGCGCTCCGGAGATTGGAGGATCTCGGGCGTGATATCGAGAGGCGCCGGGACGTATCCATGAGCCCGAAGAATGCCGGAGACGAATTCACGCCCCCGGAGCGCATCGGCGACGTCCGTGCGCGGAGACTGTTCCATCGCGGCCGGAAGCAGGACGACGAGAGGCCTGTCGGTCACAGGCTCGTTTTTCGGGAACTGCATTCGATCACCGGCTTCCCCTGGCGGGGAAGGCCAGGCCGTTCCTGGAGAAGGAGCTTCTCAGAATGGAACGGACAAGATCGTTGTACTCCCCGCCGCTGAGACGGTGGAGGATCGGAAGGTCGCTGTATTCCGGGGAGAGCCCCGGAAGCGGATTTATGTCGATGATTCTTGGAGTTCCGTCGCTGTCCAGCCGGAAGTCCACCCGCGCCATGTCCCGCAGTTCCAGCGATTGAAACGCCTTCAGCGCGAAGCGGCCGACCTGGTCGCGGACGGAAGCGGGGATGCTCTCGGGGCCTTCGTAGCGGATTCGCTTCAAGTAGTCGCGTTTCTCTTCGAGAGAGTAGAGGAACTCTTCCCGCTGTTCGACTGGAACGATGCGCATCATCCCCACCACGGAGGGGCGGCCGTTGCCGACAATCCCGACCGTGATCTCATCTCCCGGAAGATATTCTTCCAACAGCGCCGGCTGCGCATACCGCCCCCATATTCTGCGGATCTTCTCTTTTGCCTCGTCGGGCGTATGCGCGACGGAATCCGAGAAGATCCCCTTGGAAGACCCTTCGTACCTCGGTTTCACGACGAAGCGGGAACGCTCGGTGAAGAGCGAGGGGAGTTGCGATAGGTCCTGTTCCTGTTTGAAACAGGCGCACAGAGGGACGGGGATCTCGTCGCAGAGAAGCGTCCTGCTGGTGAGCAGCTTGTCGAGCGCCACCGCCATGGAAACGGCGTCCGATCCCCAATACGGGATGCCCGCGCTCTCCAGAAAACAGGGAACCTGCGCCTCCCGCCCCCTTGCCTCCCCACGTCCTTCGGCGATATTGGCGACGAACTGAGGTTTCTGTTCAGCAAGACGCGCTGCGAAATCATCGTCCTGCTCGCAGAGGGAGACTGAGAATCCGTATGCTCCAACAGCATCGGCGACTGCCTCGACAGTCGCTATCGGGTCGTACTCCTCGTACTTGTCGTCCGGCTCGTCGGAGCCGGCTTGTTTTTTGAGATTATAGACGACGGAAACTCTGGCGACAGGTTGCAACGGAACGTCGGGCTCGTGCCCGTACTCTTCGTTCATAGATTTTCCCCTCCTGAAGGATACATGAATGATGACCTGTGAAAATGCGGTCAATGCGGTTTTCCATTTCTTCGAATCCGATGTTCGGGAACCGCCATGTCTCCCTCCTCCAAGAGTTTGCCCCCTCCGTGCGAAGAGGGTCTTTCAGTGCGGATTATAGAGGTTTTTGGGGGAAATACAAGAGGGGAATTCCGTTGCGGGAGAGCTTTTTCGCAGGCTGTGCGACGCAAAAAAACAGGGGCTCGGGAGAGCCCCTTTTCTGGAGTTCGCGAAGCAAGTTTTCTGTTAGGTAAGCGAAACGATGGCTTCGGGGGTTATGACTCTGAATGTGAATGACTCGGCGAAGAAAAGTCGCACCTTTCCGCCGTTCCGCTCCTCGAAGCCGAGCGAAAGATCTTGTCCGAGAACGAGTTCAAAGTCGCCGCCGCGCAGCGACACAACGTACGACTCGTCCTGGGTGGAGAGGATGACCTTGTCGACGAGATTGGCGACGTGTTTTGATGTCGGATACCCCGGTGTTGCGCTGTATATGGCTTTCCAGAGTTTCGGAGATGCAACGAATGCGTATGGACCTTCGACTGCCTTCTCCCGGAGAGCGAACACTGCCGCTGAAAGACCGTTGACGATTCCATGCGGCTCCTCGCTCTCAAGAGAAACGGAGCTTCCTTTCGCAGCGGTCGCAAGACCCTCAATACCTGCCGTAGCCAAGCCCTTGTAAATTGCCTGTTCCTCGAAAAGGGCGATCTCCTTCGCGGCCTTTTCAAGCGCGGACAGGTCGGGGTCTTTGGCTCCTCTGCTGATGTTGTCGAGCTCCCAAATATCGAGTTCAAACGTTGCCCGGGTCTCCACCAGAGGAAGCACCTTGTTGACGCCGAACTGGACGCTTTTTCCGGAGTTTGAGGCGTCGATCTCCAGCCTTCCTGTCGGGTGTGCGCTGTATGTCCACCCCTTGGGGCCTTCGACGTCGACGAACTTTCGAGCCGAAAGGTTCGCAACGAGTACTTTTTTCGCCTGTTCATCAAGCTCCTCCCAAGCCTCCGGGGTCAGGAGCGATGCGGATCTTCTCAGAATATCCATGAGTGAGTACCTCCTTTACATGTTCGTCTGCTCTGCAGGAACTACTTGAGGCTCCCGATACCGAGGGGCTTGGAAGAAACGCCGGATTCGGCGCCTGCTCCTCCTCCGGATTCAACCTGAGTGAGAGGGGCCGAGGTGAAGAGATATGTTTTCAGTTCCTCATCCCATCCGTCCATATTTCTCCGAAGCCATTCGATGAGCATTGCGGCGTGTTCTATCTCTTCGTCGCGGTTATGAGCGAGGAGCGCTTTAAGCTCCGCGTTCGGCGTGAGTGCGGCTCGCTGGTTGTAGTAGTTTACCGCTTCTACTTCCTCCATGAGACTTTTGAGCGCCTGCGCTTGATCAACTGTCTGCTGATCAAGCTTATCTGCGGGTTCAGTGTATTGCATGGTATCTCTCCTTTCTGGAAATCACGAATAGATGATGCCGACCGTGCGGACTCGGCATTTATTCCAACATTATACCGTCTGCAGAGGAAAATCACTCGTGTAAAAAAGAGACGGTTCTAAATAAATTTATTACAAGGTAGTTTTTATTTTATGTGAGTATATACCAACTTCTGACTTTCGTCAAGTTTGGTCAAATGGAAGAATCGCTTCACTGTATGATATCATGCGGTGCGAAGTGTGGGGGATGTCCGCTGAAAAGCGTATCATGACGAGGGGAAGGTTTGTGTACATTATGGATGAACAGGGGAAGAAAACGCTGTTATCGGAAGATATTCGAGAGCTGCTCTCGTTGAAACCTGGAGAGAACGTCTTGTTCGGAGAACTTGCAGCAGCTGTAGCTGATCGTGGATTCGGCATCCTTCTGGTGCTCCTTTCGCTTCCGAGCGCGCTTCCCGTGCCGGCGCCGGGATACAGCACGCCGTTTGGAATAGTGCTCTTTATCCTGGGTGTGCAGATGCTGCTGGGCAGAGAGACGCCGTGGATTCCGGGATGGGCGGGACGAAGGGAGATCAAGCGGAAGACGGCGGACAGGATGATCTCGGGTGCGGCAAAGTTTTTTTCCTTCGTGGAGATTTTCATACGCCCCCGTTTCGAGTTCGTCTCGGGAAAGGGCGCAGGAATGATCTGTTCTTTGCTGCTGCTGCTTATGAGCGGACTCATGATTCTTCCGATTCCACTGACGAACACGCTCCCCGCCATGGTGATCTTCTGTATCGGCGTGGCGCTCACAGAGCGCGACGGGCTCGCGTTCATCGCGGCGCTGCTTTTCGGCGCGGCTGCTACGGCGCTGTATACTCTGGCAGTCTGGGTAATTTTTTACCTCGGGGCCCAGGGAATAGGCGAGGCGAAGGAGATAATCAAGGGCTGGTTTTTCTGATCCCGAACTTTTCTGTACACGTCAGGATTCGCCAATGATTTTTCAAGGTTTCCCCGGAAACGAGAGGGGTGATAATGCTGTGTCTATTCGACGGAAGATGCTGGTGTTGATCGCCGGGTTTCTTCTTGTAACTTTGGTATTGACTTTCGGCAGCTACGTCCTCACCGGAAGGAGCGTGCGCGTCCAGGTCGAAGATACCGGGCGAACTATGGTTGCGGAGATCGCCTCCGCTATGGATGAATATATAGCGAAACTTCTCTCCCTTACTGGCTCGCTGGCTGTTTCTCTCTCATACATCAGCGAGGAGGGCGATCCTGACTATGTAGAACTTTTCGGCCGCTATCTGGAGGCTGCGCAGACGCACGGAGTGCAAACGGTCTTCATGGGCTTTGAATCGAAGGAGTTCGCCGATTCTACCGCATGGGAGCCGCCGGAAGGGTACGACCCCCGGACGCGCTCGTGGTATGTGGAGACGCTGAAGAAAAACGGGGTGACGGTCACCTCTCCATATGTCGACCTGATAACCGGAGAGCTCATCGTGAGCGTCACGGCGCCTGTACGAAGCCAGTCGGGGATGTTGCTCGGTGTGGCGGGGCTGGATGTGAGCTTGGAGCACGTGCGAAGAAAAGTGCTCACCAGAAGGCTGTTCGGAGAAGGTTTCCCATTCCTTGTCGACAGACACGGTTTTTTCCTTGCAGCTCCCTTCGAAGACTGGACGCTTGCGGAAAACATCGCGTTTCGCTCCGTGGCGATCCCTGCGGAGTTGGCTGAAATCGGCGAAGGCATCCTGGAGAGGGAATCCGGGGCTTTCAGCCTGACGTTCAAGGGAGAGAGGATGATTCTCTTTCACGCCCCGGTCGGCGAGCATTTTTCGTTCGGAATGTTCTTCCCCGAGAGCGCGATGAACAGCTTTGTCAGGGATATATCTTCCCTTCATCTCTTCGGAGGGTTCGCAATCATTCTGCTCGCTCTTGTCTTGCTGCTTCCTCTAACGCATGAGATTTTGAGTTCTTTTTCTTCGCTCTCCTCGACGATCGACAGTATCGCCGCCAAACTCTCCGACAACAAGGACTTCACCGAAACCGCGTTCAACGTCCACTTGCTGGCTGCTGAAGTGGGGGAATCTATGACGCGCACGTCGCTTCTGGAGTTTCAAACATTTTTGGGGAGTATGGAGAATGCTCTGAAGACGATCGGACGGCAGGGCGAAGAGATTGCCGCGCTTACCGAGGAGGCTCTTGCGATTCAGGACAACCTCACAGAAGCCAACGGAGAGCTGAATCGGAGACAGAAAATATGGAGAGATACTCTCGAGGTCATGGAAACGATGACCATGTCGGGCGAGTCGGAGAAAAACCTCCGAAGCGTCGCCGAGAACATACTGAAGAGCACGCAGGCTTTCGGGGTGCTTCTTTCCTGCCGAAGAGGCGATCGTTTTTTCAACCTCGTCTGTGCGGGATACGGCGGCGCTTCGCTCCCGTCCGGCGATGCAATAGCAATCTTCGGAAGCGTCGCGGGCAGAGCTGTGCGTGAGGGGGATGCCGTTTGGGTCGAAGATGTGGCTCGTGACCGCGAGTATGTTCCCGTGCATCCGAGCGTGGTCAGCGAAGTCGAAATCCCCTTGCTCCACCGCGGGAAGGCGAACGGGATTCTCGAAGTGGCCTTCGACAGGAGAACACCCAGAAACGACGATCTGCTCGAAACGCTTCTCCCCGTGGCGTCCGCGCTTGGAAGCTTGATAGAAGCCGAGAATGCGCACATCGAGATAAAAGACTCCTATCGCTACCTAGTCCGTAAGCTTCAGTCGGTAACAGAGATCTATCACCTCGAATCGGCGGACCACATGGACAGAATAGGGGCGTACTCCCGTCTCGCGGCGCGTATTTTGGGCAAGAACGAAGAAGAGCAAGAGGATATTGAGGTGTTTTCCAGGCTGCACGACATAGGAAAACTTCGCGTGCCGCTCTCGATTCTGGCAAAACCCGGAAAACTCACCGACGAAGAGATGAAGATAGTTCGCAATCATCCGCTCTGGGGGGCGGAGCTGATCGGCGGCGCGAAGTGGCTTGATATGGCCAGGAAGATCTGTCTCTCCCATCATGAAAAGTGGGACGGCAGCGGCTATCCTCTCGGCCTTTCGGGAGACGAAATACCTTGGGAGGGGCAGGTCGTGGCGCTTGCGGATGTGTACGATGCGCTGCGTTCCAGGCGGGTGTACAAAGACCGAATGGCGCACGAGGAGGCGGTACGGATTATCCTGCACGGCGACGGACGAACCGCGCCGGAGCACTTCAGCCCCCTGATGCTCGACTTCTTCAGAGAACATCATGAGGAATTGGACAAAATCTACGGAGCATTCTTTCTTGGGGAGGCTGAGAAGTAGACGCCTCATTGCGGAAGGAGTGATCTCAACGCATTCTCTGAATGCACGGAACGGGAAAAATACGTGTGGGAGAGTCCCTGCTCTTTTGTGCAGGAACTTTCCCACACTTTTATTTAAGGAATGCGTTATTTATAAGCTCTATGGGTTGACAAAACCGGCCCATTTTTGTATCCTCCCTTGGAACATGAGTTTATTATTTTGCTAAAGATGAAAATATATTTAGTAAAAAGAGGGAGAGGCGAATCATGTCGAACTGTTTTCTTGTGCTTGAGGACGGGGAGGTCTTCAAAGGCGTTTCTTTCGGAGCGCCGGCGCCCCGAGCGGACGAATTCCTCGGTGGCGGAGCTGCCGGGGGAGGGGAGGTCGTCTTCAATACCGCGATGTCGGGGTATCACGAGATGTTGACGGACCCGTCCTACGCAGGGCAGATCGTCGTGCTCACCTCCCCCCACGCGGGGAACTACGGCTGCGACGACGCCTGGTCGGAGAGGGGGCCGGACGATCCGGGAATGGCGGAGATAAAGCTGCGCGGGCTTGTGGTGCGTTCGTGCTTCTCCGGTCCCGTTCCCCGCGGACGCATCTCCCTCGACGCGTTCCTCAAAAATCATGGAATTCCCGGTCTTGCCGATGTGGACACGCGCTCATTGACGATCCGCCTGCGTGAGAAGGGGAGCTGCAACAGCTTCATTGTCGCTCCGTCAGCGGGGGATGCGCTGAGCGTGGAGGACATTCGTTCCGTTGCGTCGTCGTTCCGTCGGCTTCCCTCAATGGAAGGAGCGAATCTTCTCGCCTCGGTGGGCACGCGAACGGCGCTTCCCGCTTCTTTCGGTAATCACCCTCGTTTCACCGTTGTCGACTGCGGGGTGAAGGGGAATATCCTTCGCGAACTCGGGGCGAGGGGCGCCGCAGTCACGGTGCTTCCATGGACCGCGTCGTCGGAGGACGTCCTGTCGACCACCCCCGACGGGGTGCTCTTCTCGAACGGTCCCGGCGATCCTGCCGCGCTCGCGTCGGTGGTGACAACCATCCGAAATCTCATCGGCGTCGTTCCGGTTTTCGGTATCTGCCTTGGGCATCAGATGATCGCCCTCGCGCTCGGAGGCCGGACGCGGAAGATGAAGTTCGGCCATCACGGCTGCAATCATCCCGTCAGGGACGAACGGACCGGCAAGGTGCAGGTGACCAGTCAGAATCACGGCTTCGAGGTGGATGAACAGTCTCTTCCGCCGGATGTGACCGTATGGTTCCGGAACGCCAACGACGGCTCCGTCGAGGGGCTGATGCACGGGCGCCTTCCGGTGATGTCGTGCCAGTTCCACCCCGAGGCCGCTCCGGGGCCCCGCGATTCCTCGTGGATTTTCGACGAGTTCGTCGGGATTGCCTCCAGGAGAAAGGAGGGATCCTCGTGCCTGCTCGAAAGGATCTAAAGAAGATTCTCGTTCTCGGATCAGGCGCCATCGTCATCGGGCAGGCGTGCGAGTTCGACTACTCGGGGGTGCAGGCGGTCAAGGCGCTGAAGGAGGAAGGGTACGAGGTGGTGCTCGCCAACCCCAATCCTGCCACGGTGATGACCACTCACGGAATTGCCGACGCCATCTACCTCGAACCGTTGAAGCTTCCGTGGGTGGAGGAGATCATCCGCTGCGAGCGCCCCGATGCGTTGCTGCCGACCATGGGAGGGCAGACTGCGCTGAATCTTGCCCTTGAACTCGCCGACGCAGGAATTTTGGAGCGGTACGGCGTCGAGATCATTGGCGCGTCGGTCCGCTCCATCCGTCTTGCCGAGGACAGAGGGGCGTTCAAAGAGGCCGTCCGTTCGATCGGACTGGACAACCCGCGTTCCGCTGTTGTTCGCAGCGCTGCGGAAGCGTTCGCCTTCGCCGAAGAGACGCCGCTCCCTCTGATCATTCGGCCGTCGTTTACGCTGGGCGGCCTGGGAGGTTCCATCGCCTCCACGCGGAAACAGCTGGGGATTCAAGTAGAGCGCGCTCTTGCGGAGAGCCCGGTCGGTGCGGCGCTTCTGGAGGAGTCGCTCATCGGATGGAAGGAGTTCGAGATGGAGGTCATGCGCGACCGCAGGGACAACGCCGTGGTCGTCTGTTCCATCGAAAACATCGATCCCATGGGAGTGCACACCGGAGACAGCGTAACCGTCGCCCCGATCCAGACGCTCAACGACAGGGCGTACCAGGAGATGCGCACGGCGTCGCTGAATATTCTCAGGGCTGTCGGCGTGGACTGCGGCGGTTCCAACGTGCAGTTCGCCGTGCATCCTGAGTCGGGGCGCATGGTTGTCATCGAGATGAACCCCCGCGTGAGCCGCTCTTCCGCGCTGGCGTCGAAAGCGACGGGCTTCCCGATCGCCCGCGCGGCGGCCAAACTCGCAGTCGGCTATACCCTCGACGAGATACCGAACGAGATTACGGGCAAGACGACGAGCTGCTTCGAACCTGCGCTCGACTACGTCGCGGTGAAGGTCCCCCGCTTCGAAACGGAAAAGTTTCCTGCGGAGTACGAATGCCTCGGGACGCAGATGAAGTCCGTCGGCGAGGCGCTCGCCCTCGGCCGGACGTTCATGGAGGCGCTGAACAAGGCCATACGGGCCGCAGAGGCGGGATACGACGGCCTGCAGGAGCTGGAGATCGGCTATGACGGATTGGACCGCATGCTCGCGCCGCTGCATCCGAGAAAACTCTTCGCCGCCTATACTGTACTCTGTCGCGAGGGGAAACGAGCGCTTCCCTTGTTGGCGCGAAAGACAGGCATTGATCCGTGGTTCCTGTACCAGATGGCTGAACAGGCCGATTTCGAGGGGATCCTGGGAGAAAATGTGCTGAACGGAAGTTTGCTGTTGAAGGCTAAACGCTTCGGTCTCTCCGACAAGCGTATTGCCCGCGTGACAGGAAAGAGCGAGTCTGATGTGGAGGTTCTTCGGGAAGCCGAGAGGATCGCGCCGTCGTTTCACTTTGTGGATACCTGCGCGGGGGAGTTCCCCGCCGCGACGCCGTATTTCTATTCGACATGGGGCGAGCGCGACGAAGGCGACCCCCTCGGCGGCGGCGCGGTGCTTATCCTCGCCTCCGGACCCAACCGGATCGGACAGGGGCTTGAATTCGACGCCTGCTGCACGCTCGCTTCGCTGGCCTGGCGGGAGGAGGGGCGGAAGACGGTGATCGTGAACTCGAATCCCGAGACCGTTTCAACGGATTACAACGTCTCCGACCGGCTGTACATCGAACCGCTGACCGCGGAGCACGTGAAGGCGGTTCTGAAGAAGGAGGGTATCCGCGACGTCCTGGTGCAGCTCGGAGGGCAGACGCCGCTGAACATGGCCCGGGAGCTGGAGTCTGCGGGCGCGCACATCGTCGGTACTTCCCTCTCCGGCATCGAGGAGGCGGAGGACCGCGGTCGTTTCGCCGCGCTACTCGATCGACTGGGACTCCGTCAGCCGAAAAACAGGATGGCGGGTTCCCGCGAGGACGTCGCGGCCGCGGCGGAGGAGATCGGCTACCCGGTGTTGTTGCGCCCCTCCTACGTTATCGGCGGTAAGAACATGTTCATCGCCTACAGGCGCGACGAGCTGGAGGAGTTCCTCGACAGAGGAATCCCGTTGAGCGAGTCGGCGCCCGTACTGGTGGATCAGTTCCTGGAAGACGCCTTCGAGTACGACCTCGACGCGCTCTGCGACGGAACGAACGTCTACGTCGCCGGAATCGGCGAACATATCGAAGCCGCCGGTATCCACTCGGGCGACAGCGCCTGCGTCTTCCCCGTCTATAAGTCGCCTCCGGAAATCCTCAGTGAGATGGTCGCCGCCGCCGTTTCCATCGCGCGCGCGATAGGTGTGAGAGGGTTTCTCAACATTCAGTTTGCCATGAAGGAGGGGGTGCTCTATGTGCTGGAGGTGAATCCCAGAGCTTCCAGAACGGTCCCCTTCCTGTCGAAGGCGAGCGGCGTCGATCTCGTGAGGGCGGCCGTCCGTCTTTGGGAGGGGAAGGACCTCGAAGCGCAGGGGCTTGTCCGGAACGGTTACGGAGAGGGGCGGTGCCTTACGGGGTGGGCGGTGAAAGAGGCCGTCTTCTCGTTCGACAGGTTCGCATCGGTGGACCCCCTGCTCGGGCCGGAAATGCGCTCCACCGGAGAGGTCATGGGATCTGGAGAGAGCGTCGGGGAAGCCTACGCGAAGGCGCAAGCCGCCTGCGGGACGGTGCTGCCGACGAAAGGAACCGTGTTCATTTCGGTGAACGACCCGGATAAGCCCACAATTCTCCCGGTCGCGAAGCGACTTCGTGAGATGGGGTTTTCGATAGCGGCTACAACAGGAACTGCGCGTTATCTCTTCGAAAATGGCATTCTTCCCGAAGTGGTGCTGAAGGTTCATGAAGGCTCACCCAACGTAGTAGATCACATGCGTGCCGGGAGAATTCAGATGCTCATCAATACCCCTCTTGGGCGGCACAGCCTGCACGGAGACAAGGAAATGCGAATCGAAGCAGTCCGACGGAAGATACCGTACACTACCACGACGTCGGCGGCGGAGGCGGCCGTGGAGGGGATCGCGGCGCTGAAAGAGGGCGCCCTCCGCATACGGAGGCTGTAGGGAAATAATGAATCGAGGGGCTTCCGAATGGAGGAAGCCCCTCGCGGTTCTTAGCTGAACGCTCTTCTGTATTGCTCAGGCCAGGGGAGCTCTATGCCGCGTTTTCTTGCCTCGTTCAGCGGGAAGAAGGGGTTGCGGAGCAGCTCGCGCCCCAGGGCGACGAGGTCGGCCCTTTGATTGCAAAGCGCCTCCTCAATCATGTCGAGACTGGTGATCAGCCCGACCGCGATGGTCGGAACCTCGCACTCCCTCTTGATCTGCTCGGCGAAGGGGATCTGATATCCCGGATGCACAGGGGGAGCCACCGGGGTTACCCCTCCGGAGCTGACGTGGACAACGTCCACTTCCTTGGTGACTCTGTCGACGATACGGACCATCTGTCCTGTGGTCATACCTCCCTCGACGTAGTCCTCCGCCGAAATCCGGAGGAAGAGCGGTTTCTCCTCGGGCCAGCGCGTCCGTACCGCCCTCGCGATCTCCTGGAGAAAGCGGGACCGGCCCTCGAAGTTTACGCCGTAGCCGTCACGTCTGCGGTTGCTCAACGGAGAGAGGAACTGGTTGATCAGGTAGCCGTGCGCCCCGTGGATTTCCACGACGTCGAATCCCGCCCGGAGCGCTCGCCCCGCCGCTGCGGCGAAGGCTTGGGTGACGCGCGCAATCTCGTCGGGGTTCATCTCGACGGGATCTTTATACTTCCCGTCGTCGCTGTAGTTGACGGCGCTTGGCGCATAGATGGTTTCAGCCGCCGCGCCGCACTTCCGGCCGGCATGGTTGAGCTGCACGCCGATTTTCGCCCCCAGGCTGTGGGTGTGGCGCGTCAGTTCGGTCATGCCTGCTATCTGCTCGTCGTCCCAAAGCCCGAGGCAGTTGTCGGAGAGACGTCCTTCGGGGAGGACGGCGGTCGCCTCGATGATGATCAGCCCGGCTCCCCCGAGGGCGCGCGCGCCGTAATGGAGATGATGGAAAGGTGCGACGCGGGAAGAGGGCGCGCTGTACATGCACATGGGGGGCATGACTATACGGTTTTTCAATTCAAGATCTTTGATATGGAAAGGTTCATAGGCTTTCAATCAGAACATGCCTCCTTCAAGAGATACGTAAAATACCGGAATCTGCGCCGGTAGAGAAAGAGTATCACGAAAAGGCGTACATTTCCACGTCCGCTTTGAAACCGGAAAGAGGAAGAAGACGCCCCCGTGGAACGGCAGCCGGGTTTTGTAGCAACTCCCCGAGTTACGCTCCCTCCGGAACGAGTGTGAAGAAAATGATGGGGCACGAAAACGAAAGCCACTCGTTGAGAGATTCACGATGTGTTCATGAGACTCTGGCTTTCTTGTGTGGTACAGCGTACTCCATAACAAGGCCCCCCTTCGGCAAGCAACTCTGCAGAAGGGGGGCCTTGTTCTTTGCCGAATCGTATCAGCAGCTACAGCAGGATTTTTCCGCCGTCGCGAGGTGGCTGTACGTTGTCAACCCGTAATCGGCCTTCATGCTGCGTACGACGGCGAGCAGCTTCGGAATATCGATGCCTGTCGCAACTCCCATGCGTTCCGCCATATTCGCCATGTCCTCCGTGGCGGCGTTTCCGGCTGCGCCCGGTGCGAAGGGGCAGCCTCCGAGACCACCCGCCGCCGCGTCGAAGGAGGAAAATCCCATTCGGAGCGCGGTCAGCATGTTCGCAAGCGCCATTCCGTGCGTATCATGGAGATGGAGGGCGAACGGGTAGTCTCCGTATCTGGTCCGCATCTCCGTAAGCGTGTTCGCAAGATATTTCGGATCCGTGGTGCCGATCGTGTCGCAGAGCGTCACGCCGTCGATCCCTGCCTCAAGGCATGCGTCCACGACGCGGACGACTTTTTCTGAGGGGACGTCTCCGGCGAAGGGGCAGGCGAAGGACGTCGCAACCGAGAGGCGGAGCTTCGTTTCTCCCTTCAGCGCGCAGACTTTCTTCAGCTCTTCGATGGATTCTTCAACCGTTCTTCGAGTGTTCGCCATGTTATGATCGACGCTCGCCGAGATAACGAAGTTCATCCAGTCGACGCCCGCCGCGAGGGCCGACTCGGCGCCCCGAAGATTCGGCACGAGGGCGACGGAGGCGATCTTCCCCCGCCACTTCGTGTTGAAGTGCGCCGTCACGTCCGCAGCGTCCGCCATCTGCGGAATAGCCTTCGGACTCACAAAAGAGGTAATCTCCATCGTGGAGATGCCCGTCCCGGCGAGCGCGTCGAGAATCGCGATCTTTCCCTCGGTAGGGATGAACTCCTTTACGCTCTGGAAGCCGTCCCTGGGGCAGACCTCCATAATCTCGATCCGTTCGGGCAGAGAGAAGTTCATGAGGCTACACCGCTCCCTCTGCTCGAAGCGCCGCGATGGCCTCGGAGGTCATGCTGAGAAGCGATCCCAGGATCTCCTCGTTGTTCTGTCCCAGGGCGGGGGAGGGGGTACGTACTCCGGCAGGGGTATCGGAAAGCTTGATGTGGCTTCCGGTGACCTTCAGTTTTCCTGCGACGGGGTGCTCCATCTCGACGAACATCTCTCTGTCGCCGCCTATATGTGGGTCGTTCACGACCTGTTCGATATTCAGAATCGGCGCGCACGGCACACCCGCCGAGGAGACCTTCTCGCAGACTTCGTCCACTGTGAAGCGGGTGGTCCACTCCTCAATCAACGGTTTCAGCTCGGCGTGGTTCGCCACCCGGTCTCGCACCCGCGCAAAGCGGATGTCGTTGATCAGATGCTGCAGGTCCATGGCCTCGCAGAGCTGCGCCCAGAGCTTGTCGTTCGCCACGCCGATGACAAGACTGCCGTCGGAGGCGCGGAAGGAGTCGTACGGGTAGGTGGATTCGTAGCGGTTGCCGATACGCTGCGGTATCCGCCCCTCGACGAGGTAGATCATGTTGATGATCTCCAGGCTTGCCACCGCGGAGTCAACCAGCGCCACGTCGACCTTCTGTCCGAGCCCTGTGGAGACGCGGTTGAATACTGCCGAAAGAATGCCGATCGCGCAGGAGAGCCCGCCCAATACGTCGCCCATGGCTGTTCCTGTGCGGGTCGGTTCGCCGTCGGGCCAGCCGGTGGTGCTCATGAGGCCGCTCATTGCCTGGGAGATGATGTCGTACCCCGGCCGCTGGCTGTAGCGCCCAGTGTGGCCGAAGCCGGAAATAGCGGCGTAGATGATCGCCGGGTTCAATTTTTTCAGCTCTTCGTATCCCAAACCGAGCTTTTCCATCGTGCCCGGGCGGAAGTTTTCGATTACGATATCGGCCTTCTTCACAAGATCGAGAAAGATCGCCTTTCCCTTGGGGTTCTTCAGGTTCAGCGTGATCCCTTTCTTATTCCGGTTCAAGTTCATGAAGTACGCGCTCTCACCGTTCTTGAAGGGGCCCATCTGCCGTGTGTCGTCGCCCTTGCCGGCCTCTTCGATCTTGATGACCTCCGCGCCCATGTCGGCGAACATCATCGTACAGAACGGTCCCGCGAGCACGCGGGTAAGATCGAGGACTCGAAGTCCTTCAAGCGCTCCTTTTCGTGCATTTGCCATTCTTATTCCTCCCCTTGAGTGAATTCGTTCTTTCCCGCGCAGGTGTTTCATACTCCGGAAGCCAGTCGGTCTTCTCTTCCGGGGGCGATTCTCCTCTGAAAATAGCTGAAAAAACGTCCTTTTTTCAGTTCTTCCAGATCGCCGGCCAGCAACGCGTCCAGAATGCGTATATGCTCATCTACCAAAGCTTTCATATCGTTCTCGGCGGCAAGATCCTTCAACACCGCCTGCTGAATTTGTCTGTAGACCATTTCGAGCATTCTCAACGTCCATCGTCTCCCGGATTTCTCCGCGAGGGATGTGTGGAAGTCCATGTCGATTCTGCTGAATTCAAGAAGGATGGTTTCCTTTGAGTCGACATTCATTCCAAGGAGAAGCATTCTGTCGAGTTTTTTCCTAAAGATGTCGTAGTCGTCGCGGGTAAACAGCCCTTTTTCGATAATTTCACGGAAGACGATTTCTTCGAGAGCGTAACGGATATCGTAGAGTTCTTCCACCTCTTCGGGGGAGAAATCGACGACCATCGCTCCCTTCTGCGGAATAGTGCGGAGAAGGCCGAATCCTTCCAGTATCTTGATTCCTTCGCGGACCGGCGCCCTGCTCACGTTCAACGCTTTCGCGAGCTCTTCCTCCCTTATGAAGGAGCCGGGAGTGTAGTTTTCGGAGAGCAGCAGCTCTTTGCCGAGGTAGGAGGCCACTTCCTCTCCAAGCGTACTGTGTCTGAATGAATGTGTTTTGAGCACGCCGAAACCTCCTTCAGGATGCGATATGTTAAATGTCGACATTTTAGATATTGACATGATTATACAGACTGCGGTGAAGGTGTCAAGAAAAAACAAACCCGCCGCAAGGCGGGTTTGTCGCGTGATCGAGGTGTTCTGTGTTCAGGAGAATACTAGCGGCACAGCATGGCGCTGATGCGTTTGTACAGGCGGATCGTCACAATGGAGACCAGAAATCCCTTCAGGAGATTGAACGGGATGACGGCGTAGAGGATGAGTGTGAACTTGTCATGGATCGCGGGGATCACCGCCGAGGACATCGAAATAATCTTCTCGAGGGGCATCAGATGCGAGTAGAAGGGGAGGAGGATGAAGTAGTTCGCGAAGGATGCTGTGACCGTCATGCAGAGGGTTCCTGCTACCAGTCCGGCGACGGCGCCTTTTTTCGTTCGGTTTGTCCGGTAGATCAGCCCTGCGGGGACGACGAGGGCCGAGCCCATCAGGAAATTCGCCGCCTCGCCGATTCCCGCGGAGGATGTTGAGAACATGTGGATGAGGTTCTTGATCAGCTCTGTGAAGACTCCGGCAACCGGGCCGTAGGAGAACGAGGCGACCAGCGCCGGAAGATCGGAGATGTCGATCTTCAGAAAACGGGGAAATATAGGCAGCGCCATGTCGATGTACATCAGCACCGCGGCAAGTGCGGAGAGCAGCGCGGTCCAGACGAGACGGCGCGTGTTGCAACGGGATACGGCTTCCATAGTATGATCAAGTCCTTTCAAAAAAAGTAGCCCCGGACGCGACGCATCCGGGGCACGTGTGCAGTCTTCAACACCCTCTTCCATCCTGACTACGGTCTGTCCCGAAGGACATCCTTACAGTCGGCTCCGGATTCGCACCGGATCGGCCTTTCGGCTCGCGGGCTTGGAGCCGTTTCCGGCCCGTCACCGCCGGTGGGGAGTTCCACCCCGCCCCGAAGATGTTCAACTCTATTGTACACCGCTTTTTCGAAAATTTCTATTGACATGGGCGCGCAATCTTCCTATAATCCCGGAAAACCGCGAAAGTGCAGGCTCGTTCCTCCACGGGGCGGGCTTTTTTTGATTGCATTCACGAAAGGAGATGTTCCTATTGAAAATAGCAGTAGTCGGCGCTACCGGAGAAGTTGGACGCATGATGACCAGGGTGCTCCAAGAGCAGAACGTGAAGCCGGGGAAGATCGATTTTTACGCCTCGGCGAAGAGCGCCGGTTCCAGTGTGGAGTTTTACGGGAAAAAATACGAAGTCAAAGAGCTCGCGAAGAAGGCGATGAAGGAAGGGTACGACTACCTGCTCTTCTCGGCGGGAGGCTCCGTCTCCCGTGAATTTGCTCCCATCGCCGCCGAGGCGGGAAGCGTGGTCATCGACAACTCCTCTGCGTTCCGGATGGATTCCGCAATTCCCCTCGTCGTCCCCGAGATCAACGGGGATCTGCTCAAAGGCTATACGCGGGGGATCGTTGCAAACCCGAACTGCTCGACCATCCAGATGGTGCTGGGGCTCTACAGGATTCACGAGCGTTTCGGCATCCGCTCCATCGTGGTGAGCACCTACCAGTCCGTCTCCGGAGCAGGGAAGAACGGTATGAACGAGCTTGAGGAACAGATGAAAGGGACTATAGCGCCGAAGAAGTTCATCAAGCAGATTCACCTCAACGTCGTGCCGCAAATAGGCGCGTTGCTGGAGAACGGTTTCACCGACGAAGAGATGAAGATGGTCAACGAGACGAGGAAGATCCTGCGAGACCCCGACATTTCAATCTGGGCGACAACGATCCGGGTGCCTGTGCTCTATTGCCACTCCGAGTCGATCTATGTGGAGACGAGGACAGCGTTCGATATGGACGGCCTTGCGGAAGCGCTCGAAGCGTCGGAAAACGTCATCCATACGGACGAGATGTTCTCTCCTATAGACGTCGCCGGAAGCGATACCGTCTATGTCGGGCGCCTTCGGGCGTTCGACGCCACCCGTTTCCTGATGTGGAACGTCGCGGACAACATCCGCGTCGGAGCCGCAACGAACGCCGTTCGCATCCTGTTGAAACACCGCGCTTCGAACTAGCGGTATGCACGGTTTTTTTGTCATCCTTCCGGTGGTGCTTGTCATGGCCGCCGGGTGGATGCTCGGCAAACGGCGTGTCGTTCTCCCCGAAGCCTTTGCGCAGATCAACAAGGCTATCTACTGGGTCGCCATACCCGCGCTTATTCTGCGAATGACCAGCAGCGCGGACATGTCGACGCTTGCCGACAAGAACATGGTGCTTGCGGTCTATGCATCCTTTCTTTTGGCGCCTCCGTTTGCATGGTTCGCGGCCCGGATGGCAGGGGAAAAACGAGAGAAGAAAGCGACGTCCACGCTGATGCTCATTCGTTCGAATACCGTTTTTATGGGGCTGCCCGTCGTCACGATCGCAGTGGGTATGAAGGGAGTAGAGGTGCTCTCGCTCTACCTCGCGTTTACGTTCATCGGGTACCAGATCATCTCTATCTCCTGGGCCCAGCTTGCGCTCTCAGGCGGTATTTCGCGCAGCACGGTGAAAGAGACGCTGAAGAACCTGGCGAAGAACCCGCTCGTCGTCTCCAGCCTTGCCGGGTTCGGGCTCTCGGTTTTCGGGTGGAACACATTTCCGTCGTGGCTGGACGAGACGTTGAAGCTGCTCGGCAACACGGCAAGCGGCATGGCGCTGCTCTCGCTCGGCGCATCGCTCAAGCTCGACGGGCTTTCGGGAATACTGCCCCGCGTCTGGCGCGACGCAACGCTGAAGCTCCTCTTTCTCCCGGCGCTCACATGGTGTCTCTTTCTTTTTCTGCCGGTCGATCCGGTTGTCTTCCGTACGGTCCTTCTCATTTCGGCCATGCCTGTCGCGGTGGACTGCTTCATCCTCTCGCAGGTTCTGGGCATGGACGAGGCGCACGCCGCGGAGACGATCTCGGCGAGTACTGTACTTTCGAGCCTCACTGTGCCCTTCTGGATTACGATGATGGATCTTTTTGCCCGTTAGACAAGGGGTAATGTAAGACTTTTTTTAATATGGATGAAATGTATGGTTGTAACTTTTTGCATAAAGAACCGTCCTTCTGTTTCGTGAAGGGCGGTTCTTTTATCTGCCCGGCAAGATCCGGGAGTAGTCGAGCCGGCACGACTTGCTCCTTGCGGCATTCTGTAGCATGAAACACCATCGAACAGCGGGTTGCTTGAAAACACATTCCCTCTGTTTGAGAACAATCCAGGGAGGTCCCCCTTTTTTCCATCATCAGAAAAACCCTTGACACCGCTCTCTTTGTCTGATATATATAGAATAAATCCACTAAATGGCAAGTGTTACCGCAGAGTGGGAATTTCCGGAGAACCTCTTTAAAAGGCTATTATGCTGTACTATTTAGGAAATAGGAGTATCCCCCGAGGGATGCAATGATAGATTCCCCGGGTGGGCCGCTTTTGAAACCATGCCGGAGGTGAAGTTATTGAAAATACTGAGATGGTTGGATCAACATTTTGAAGAGTACGTTTTGAGCGGTCTGCTCGTTGTCATTGCCGTCGTCATGATGCTTCAGGTCATCATGCGCTATGTTTTTAACGCGTCTTTGTCATGGGCCGAGGAGGCCTCCCGTTATGCATTCGTCTGGTCAGCCCTCATCAGCATCGGGTACACAATCAAGGAAAACAGTATTCTCAAGGTCGACACTCTTGTTGAATCCCTGCCCGCAGGTTTGAAACATCTCCTGGTCACTTCGATCAACGTATCTGTAACTCTTTTCTTCGGCTATCTCTTTATCAATTCGATCCCGGCGATTCAAAGAGTCATTAGGACCGGCCAGACAAGCCCTGCCCTGAAAATCCCCCTGGGTTGGATCTACTTTGCCGCTATCGCGGGCTTCTTCCTGGCTACGGTGAGGTCCGTCCAGAAAACGGGGCAGGATTTCGGCGTAACGATCAGGAAAAAGGAGGCGTAAAGATGGTTCTTACACTCTTCATTATCCTGATCGGCGGTCTTGCCCTCGGAGTTCCTATTGCAGTGGCGCTTGGTTTTGCGACGATCTTCCCCGGATTGACGAATCCGGCGTTCCCCGCTTCGCTGGCCTATGTCATCCGGAATATAGTGAGCGCGCTCGACAGCACTCCCATGCTGGCCATCCCTCTTTTTATCCTCTCAGGAAACATCATGACCAAGGGGAAGATTTCAGATAAGCTGTTTAATTTCTTTGCCTATTTTATTGGCGATTTTCCCGCCGGAATCCCCATAACGGTAATCTTCACCTGCCTGTTTTACGGTGCGATTTCCGGATCCGGTGTGGCCACGACCGCCGCTGTCGGGGGCATGGCAATCCCCTTTTTGGTCTCACTGGGGTATGACAAGGTCTACAGCGCCGCGCTGGTGGCCACGGCGGGAAGCCTCGGTGTCATAATTCCTCCCAGCATTCCTTTCGTCACCTACGGAGTGATCACCGGCGTATCCATCGGGAGTCTCTTTATCGCGGGGATCATTCCCGGACTCGTCATCGGACTCAGCCTCATGGGCTATGCTCTTTTCTACGCCAAGGTGCACGGTGAAGACAGAAAACTCATTTCTGAAAAAGTGAAAGCCCTTCGTTCAGGCGGTTTGTTGCGGCTGTTCAGAGAGAGCTTCTGGGCTTTGCTCACTCCGGTCATCATTCTCGGCGGGATCTACAGCGGGATCGTGACCCCCACGGAGGCCGCCGCCGTTTCCGTCTTCTACGCCCTTCTGGTATGTCTTTTTGTCTACAAAAGTATTGCATTCAAGGAACTGGGGACAATACTCAGAGACACTGTCAAATCCTACGCCCCCATCGTCGTCCTCCTGTCCCTGGCTATTGTGTTCGGCCGGGTTCTTGCCCTGCTACAAGCCCCTGCCGTTTTGAGCAACTTTATCCTGAATAATTTTGCCGGGAACAAGTATATTTTCCTCATCGCGCTCAATATTATTCTCCTGGTCCTGGGCATGTTCATGGACGTGGGACCGGCCATCGCCATTCTTGCGCCAATGATGCTCGCCGCCGCCACTGCCCTCGGTATAAGCCCCGTTCACCTGGGAGTTATCATGGTGATCAACCTTGCAGTCGGCATGGTCACGCCTCCCTTCGGCGTGGATCTTTTTGTGGCGGCGCCGCTTATTAATGAGCATGTGATGAAAGTGGGCATAAAAGCAATCCCCTTTATCATCGCGTTCATCTTTGCGCTCATTCTGATTACCTTTATACCGCAGATGAGTCTCTTGTTCCTGTAAGATAGGGATCTGGGCGGTCGTTTTTTTGACAAAACAAAGCGGGAGTTTTTCATCCATTCTACGCTCTCAAGGGAGGTGAAAAAGACAAAGACCTTTTCAGCTCGATAGAGAGAAGGCCGTTCGGTATGTCGGGAATCATGGAAGAGCACAACTTGAAAAAGGAGGGGTATGAAATGAAGCAGGTCAGGGTGTTTTCGCTTCTATTGGGAATTGCTTTTGTTGTGTCGGGAATGTTCGTGTGTGCAGGTCCGCTGGCGGCCCAGGAATATACGCTGCAGTTGGCCGGGGCCTATCCATCCACCGGAGAAACTCCCAGAGCGCTGGCTACGGAAAAGATCAAGGAGCTTATCGAGAAGAAATCGAACGGCAAGATCAAGGTGCAGATTTACCTCGATAATCAGCTTGGCGGCGACCGGGAGATACTCGAAGGATGCCAGCTGGGCGACATTGCCATGGTCTCTCAGACGACAGCTCCCCAGGTAGGATTCATACCTGAGCTCGCCATTTTCGATATCCCCATGCTGTATGAAAACCTGGATGTGGCGAGGAAAGCGCTTTCCGGGACGTTCCGGGCAAAGCTCGAGGAATGGTACGACAGGGCGGGACTCAAGCTCCTCCTTTTCGAACCCATCTATTACCGGGAAACCACCACCAGCAAACCCATCAATACCGTTGCCGACTTTGGCGGAGTCAAGATCCGCACCATGGAGAACGAATACCACATGGCTTTCTGGAAAGCTTTGGGGGCCAATCCTACCCCTCTGAGCTTCGCGGAGCTGTACGTCGCTCTTCAGCAGGGAACCGTCGATGCTCAGGAAAATCCCTACGAGATCATATGGTCCAGCAAATTCTACGAAGTTCAAAAATACCTCGTCAATACCCATCACATAGCGTTTATTCTGAGCATCAACATCAACAAGGGTATCTATGATGGCATGTCCGATGAATACAAAAAGATCATCGACGAAAGTATGAAGGAAGCGTCGGAGTATCTTTTTGACCTTGCCAAGGCGAAAAATGACGCGATGCTGGCTTCCCTGAAACAGAGCGGGATGACCATCATCGATCCTGATCCCGCCCTTCAGGCGGAATTGAAAAAGGCTGCTGCGGAAACCGAAAAGTTGATCCGTAAAAATGTAGGGGACGCTGTCGTCGATGAAGTGTTGAAGTCAGCCGAAGAAGCGAAAAAATAGCGATTCGCTCCTTGTTTTTCTGAAAGAAGAAGCCCGGGTCGTTGGGATCCGGGCTTCTTCTTTCAGCTATTTCAGCGCATGGAGTTTTTCCTTACACGTTTTTAGCGTTTTGTTAAAGTAATGAAAAGAAGGCGTGCCTTCTCCCCGTATTGAAGGGTCAACGGCTGTCCCCAAGAGTGGTCCGTGACGACAAGCATTTCCATCTCCTTCAGAGGATGCTTTCCTTCAATCTCCGCCGTAGCCTCTCCTTGGAGACAAAGAAGAATCGTTGTGTCCCCGGGAAGAAAAAGACGTTCAATATCCTTCTTCGAGAAGAGGTGACGGTATTCGCACGTGAGGATCTCCCTCCTGCAGAAAATGTTGAAATCCGTCACCGGACCGTCGGTCAGCATACAGGACGCGTCGTGTTCGCCTCTGAACCGAAGCGAGTCGAAGGGAGAGCGGAGTGGGACTGTCTCTCCGTTTACGGTGAGTTCCAGGCCGTTTCCGGAGAGGAGGAAGAGGACACGGTCGTATCCCGGAAACGTTGAAAACGGACCGGATTCGCCCACATTCGCGGAACTCAGCCGCCAAAGGAAATCTCCTTTTTGAAGCGTTGCATCCTCCGGGCAGATGAACATTTCATGCGTGATGCCTCCGCCGTTTTTCCACGGCATGGTCCGATAGTCCGGGGGAGTTCTTCGTATGACGCGCATACTCTTCACCTCTCGTTATTCTCTCGTAGTGTGTGCCGTTATTTTGCCTTAAAGAGCGCGTCGACGGCGTTCTTCACGCTCTCTTCCTCCACGCTGTACGGAAGCGTGATATGGTAGCTGTCCGGGTAGTTCCTGTTCACTTCCCGGCTGACCTCCATAGCGTTAGGGTTCCGGGCCCAGGCGCGCCGGGCTACGCCGCCGAGTACGTCCCACATCATCGCGGACCTGATGATCTCGTCGGTGCGCTCCGTTCCGTCGAGAACGAGTCCGAAACCTCCGTTGACCGACTTGCCGATCCCCACGCCGCCGCCGTTGTGCAGCGCGCAGAGCGTCATGCCGCGAGCTGCGTTGCCGGCGAAGCAGACCGTCGCCATGTCCGCGCATATGTTGCTGCCGTCCTTGATATTCGCCGTTTCGCGGTAGGGGGAGTCTGTCCCGGAGACGTCGTGATGGTCGCGGCCCAGCATCACCGGGCCTATTTCTCCCTTTCGCACCATTTCGTTGAATTTGAGGGCGATGCGGGTGCGTCCCTCGGCGTCCTGGTAGAGTATCCGGGCCTGCGTTCCCACCACAAGGGCGTTCTTCTCGGCATCGCGAATCCAGAGCCAGTTGTCATAGTCCTGTGAGCGCCGGTCTGGGTCGATGCACTCCATCGCCGCGTGGTCGGTCTTGCGCAGATCCTCAGGGTCGCCGCTGAGGCAGACCCAGCGGAACGGACCGTAGCCGTAGTCGAAGAGGACGGGACCCATGATATCCTCCACGTAAGAGGGCCATACAAAGCCGTCGTACGTGTTCTCGCCGTTTTTGCAGATCTCGGGGACTCCCGCGTCGAAGACCGCGCGCATGAACGAGTTGCCGTAGTCGAAGAAGTATGTTCCCCTGTCGACGAGCGTCTTGATGAACTCGTAGTGCTTCCTCAGGGATATATCCACAAGGCGCCGGAACTCCTCCGGGTTCTTCGAGAGCATCTTGGTGCGCTCGTCGAAGGTCAGTCCCTGCGGGCAGTAGCCTCCGTCGTAGGGAGCGTGGCAGGAGGTCTGGTCGGAGAGCAGCGGAATGGAAATGTCGTGTTCTGCCGCGTACTGCAGCAGATCCACGATGTTGCCGTGGTACGCGATCGAAAGAGAATGTTTTGCCGCGCATGCCTCGGCGGCGAGATCGAAAGCTTCCTTGCAGCTTCCGGTGACCTTGGCTACCCACCCTTGGCTGTGGCGCGTCTCGATGCGCGAAGCGTCCACCTCGGCGATGATGCCGACGCCGCCTGCGATTTCCACGGCCTTCGGCTGCGCGCCGCTCATGCCGCCGAGTCCGGAGGAGACGAAGAGGATTCCCGCGAGATTTTCTTTCTCACCGACGCCGAGCCGCTGCCGGGCGGCGTTGAGAATGCTGTTGAACGTACCGTGGACGATGCCCTGGGGGCCGATGTACATCCACCCTCCGGCCGTCATCTGTCCGTAGTTCGTCACGCCGAGCTGCATCCCTCTGTGCCACTCCGCCGGGTTGTCGAAAAGGCCGACGAGCATGCCGTTAGTCAGAATGACCCGGGGCGCGTCCGGACGCGATTTGAAAAGGCCGAGGGGGTGGCCGCTCTCGACGACGAGCGTCGTCTCCTCGGTCAGCTCTTCAAGGTACCTTTTGATCAAACGATACTGGAGCCAGTTCTGGCAGACCTGACCGGTCTCGCCGTAGGTCACGAGCTCATACGGATAGAGGGCGATTTCGAAATCGAGGTTATTGTCGATCATGACCTGGAACGCCTTTCCGGCGAGGCACTTTCCCTTGTACTGATGCACCGGAAGCCCCTTTATCCGGCCCTCGGGACGGAACCTGTAGGCGTAGATGCGCCCCCTGGTGCGTAGTTCCTCCAGGAATTCGGGGATCAGCTCCTTGTGGTACATTTCGGGCACGTAGCGGAGGGCGTTCTTCAGTGCAAGCTCCGTCTCGCTTCGGTTGAGCGTCCACCCCCGGTCGGGCGCGCGCCGCATCCCCTCGACGAAGACGGGGTAGTCGGGGAGAGGGCCTTCCAACTGGATGGTCATGGCGTTCCGGTTCATTTCGTTTACCTGCAACATCTCTTCCACCTCCACAAGGTCTTGGTACATTTTACAGCATTGATTCCAGATTGTGCGCTGCCTCCCGCAGAAGACGAAGATTTTCGTCGAAATTGCGGAAGACGTTCTCGGCGATTCCGGCAACTCCTATCTGCGCGATGAACTCTCCCCGTCGGTCGAAGACCGGGACGCTGATATCCCCCGCGTGCGGCATCCACTCCTCGCGGCTGGATGCGAATCCCTGCTCCCGTATGCGCAGCAGCTCCTCTTCGAGAGCTCTTTTGTCGATCTCCTCTCCGTCGACGGGAGATCGCAACGAAGAGGAAAGTACTGTGGACCGCACCTCTTGAGAACAGAAGGCGAGTAATATTTTCCCCGTGGCTCCTGCGTGAAGAGGAATCGTCATCCCCCGGTGTGCGGTGAACTTTACCGGCGAGAGAGGCTCGACCGAGTGGATGCACGACCCTGAGGATCCTTCGGCGACGCTCAGGACCGCAGTATTGCCCGTGCTTGTCATAAGACGGAACATCCCTGGCTCTGCTTTTTTAACGAGTTCGTCGTAGAAAGAGGATTTGCTGCTGAGATGAAAGAAACGGATGCCCGGCCGGTACCCCTCGGTCGCAGCGTCGCTGAAGACCCAACGGCGTTCTTCAAGAGAGACGAGAAACCTGTGGGCTGTGCTTCTGGGTATTCCCGTCCGTTGCTCGATCTCGCGGACAGTGAGCGGTGAAGAGGATGCGCAGAGCGCCTCCATGATCGCCGTAACCTTGAATGCCCCGTCCTGCTTTGAATCGTGCTCGTTTTTTATCATCGCGGCCTCCAAAATGGGACAATTTGTCCCATTATTATCATGAGCGTGCCGGTTTGTCAATCGCTACGGCAGAGTCCCGACAGGGGCGTGTGAGGAGAGGCTCCATTCATCTTTTGAGTTCTTGTTTTTCCGGTGTTCCTGGGTTCCGGGAGGAGGTCGATGGTATAATCGTTCATAGTTTTTCAGTAACAATTTCGTATTTCCCGAGGGAAAGGGGAGCCGTTCATGCTCACCGCCAACCTGATAGGCCCTCCGCGGTTTTTTCTTGACGACAGAGAGCTGTTCTTTCCGATCCGGAAGGCCCAGGCGCTCCTTTGCTATCTCCTGGTAGAGGAAAGAGCTTCTCGTGAGGCGCTCTCTTCGTTGCTCTGGGGCGGGAGTGAAGACATGCTTGCTTCCCAGAGCCTGAGGAATGCGCTCTACCTTCTTCGGAAAGGGCTCCCCGAGGGGCTCGTGGGAACGGGCCGGCAGTGGATTACCGTAGATATCTCCCGTGTGGACCTTGATCTGCTTCTTTTGGAACGCCTTGACGACGCCCCTCTCGAGCGTCTTCCCGCTTTATGCCGTCCGCTCCTTGAAGGATTTTCGCTGCCGAACGCGCCGGAGTTCGATGACTGGCTCAGGACCGCACGCTACCAGTGGGCCGGAAGAATTCGCTCCGCTTTTCTTGCATTGTCTCGGCGGCGTATGGAGGCGGAGGAGTGGGAGGCTGCGCTGTGTCCGCTGAACCTTGTAGCGGCAGGGGACGAAATTGACGAAGAGTCGTACCGCCTGATAATGCGCGCTCATGCGGCGCGGCGCGAGTGGGGCAGAGTGGCGGAGGCGTGGAGGGTACTTGAAGGCCGCCTGAAGAACGAGTTGGGCGTGGAGCCGTCGAGCGAGAGTCTGGCTCTCGCCGCGTGTCTTCTTAAAAAGCGGGATACACGAACGCAGGTATTTGAAAAAACGCAGCCTGCTCCAAGGAAGGACTTCTTTTTTGGACGTTCCTCAGAGCTGCGCTCTGTTCGGGAATTTTGCGGTGCGGTGAGCGCGTCGCCGCGATGCATTTTCGTCGAAGGAGAGGCCGGTGTCGGCAAGAGTCTCTTCGTCAAGACGGCGCTCCCTCTTTCTTTCCCGGCCGAGCCGTTAATACTGCGATGTACCGCTGGAAATCCGGAGGCTGCGTATCCCTTGCTTCCATGGGACGAACTCCTGTCGTCTCTCTTCCGTTCAGTCGACAGAGAGAGTCTTGCTCTTCCCCAAACGCTCTGGACTATTCTGGGGCAGAGTTTCCCTTCTATCGGAAGCCGCAAGACGTCGGTCCAGCCCAGAAACCCCCGTCGTCTGGGAGCCATGCTTGGAGATCTCTTCGCTTCGGCCGGCGCAACGCGTCCTCTGGCGCTGGTGTTCGAGGACTTCCAATGGTTTGACGATCCTTCGATGGATGTGCTTGAACATCTGCTCCGTTCGTCATCGGGGAATCTCACGTTGTTCTTCACCTCGAGGGCGGCGTCCTCCTTCCGCGGCGTTTCCCTTGTGCGGGATGCCGCCCGAAACGGGCGTATCGCCCTCCTCGAAATCCGGCTCTCGTGCTTCTCCCGAAGAGAGTCCGATGACTTCTGCGCAGCGTTGCTTCCTTCGCGCCCATTTTCTACAGAGGAACTGGAATTGGTCTTCCGCCAGACCGAGGGGCTGCCGCTCTTCCTCTCCGAACTTCTGAGGGCTGTCGAGAAAGGCCTGCCGCTTTACGAGGCGCCCCGGCATCTCGGAGATGCCATAGAGGGGCATCTGTGCCATATAGACGAAGAACAGCGCAGGCTTCTGGAGGCGATCTCCATCTTTCCGCAGGGCGCCGAGTGGACAGTGGTGCGAAGACTTCTCGGGCTGTCCGGCGCACGATTGGCTGCGCTGTCCGAGAGTTTGAGAGGGAGAGGATTGCTCGAGGAAAACCGCGGCGAGGGAGAATCGCTCCTTTTGGAGTTTCGTCACGGCAAAGTAAGAGAGCATGTGTACGCTTTCATGTCCGAAGGACGGAGGCGAACGTTGCACGAGAGCGCAGCCCGCCTTCTCATGGACGAATTTTCCGTTCGCCCGTGGGAGGACCTCGCCTGCTCAAGGATCATCCATCACTGCAAACGAGGAGGGCTGCGCCTGGAGGAACTCGAATATATGATCCGGAGGCTCAAGTATCATATCAAGTTGAACTACGAACTCTTTCCCCTTCTCGACGACCATATTCTGAAAGCCTGTGCGACCTCTCTGGACAATCGCTCGAGCACGGCGGATGATCTGGAAGCCGCACGGGAGCTGCTCCGCGCGCTCCGGAAGGAAAAGGAGGGCGCCACGCCGCGCTTTGCCGCTCTCGAACGGGCGTACTTCGCGCTTCGAGGCGGGTACTACCTCTGGTGGGGCGATTACGATCAGGGAAAGGCGCTCGTCGAGGAGGGGCTTGCCCGCGCTGCAGAAACGGGTGACGTCGCCTTGCAGGCCGACTGCCTTCAGCATCTTTGCTACTACGCTATCCAAAGAGAGGACGGAGAGCTGCTGTGTTCCGCCGCTTCCAGGCTGAGCGAAGCAGCGGAACGCTGCGGCGATGCGTCGCTTGGCGCCATGGCGCGCAGGTTTTCCGGGATGTCGCTGCTCTTTCTGGGAAAGTTCGAGGAGGCGGAGCGCTTGTTGCAGGAGTCCGTCGCTCAATTCCGGCGGATGGAGTATCTCGACTCTCCGTACACGCTCCAGGTGCTTGCAGGAAACTGCTACCTCGGAGAGATACGCTATCGTACCGGACGCGTTCGCGAAGCTCTTTCCGTTTTTTGCCGGTGTGTCGTTGAATGCGAGGAACACGGCCTGTACCGTGGGCTTTGCCTCTTTTGCAGCAACGCGGCGCTCGCCGCGTTCGATCTTGGGGAAGACGAGACGGCGAAGGAGTATCTCCGCAAGGCGAGGCACTACTTCGAGGGCAGCGAGCTGCGGCGGGCGAACGCTGTCGGTTTAGCGCTTCTTGCGCTCTTCGCCCTCCGCCAAGGAAAAGATGACGAGGCGATCTCCTTCTGGGAATCGGCCGGGAATCTGTGCGTCTCGTTACGAAAAAAGTCCTGGGTCGCTGCGTGTTGCCGGATACGTGACGTGCTCGAGCGGGAACTCGAAGCAGGGCATTTGTCAGGGCAGCGAAAAAACACAACAACATTAAACGCTTTTTCAGCGCATTGCAGAACGTTCAAAGAGGTGTGCGGCGACGATTAAAGGAGTCCTTACTTTTCTTCCGGATGCAGATACCCTCCGGGTTGTCGGGCCTTATGATAGGACATGCCCTCCAAAAGCATCTCCCTCGCGAAAACCTCCACAGCTCCTGTGAATTCATCTTCCTCCATCAGACTTTTCAATTCTTCTATCTCTTCTGTGTGCAGATGGATTTCCATAGCCAGATCGTCCCTCCTTGTTTTCCGGGTAGTACTAATAATCTTAGTATATTTGAAATATTACGTCAAGGGAAGATGCAGGAAATCGCTCATCTGAATGTTTCGCCTGTGTGGAAGAAACGAAAAACGTCCGATGGGCATGGAAAAACCCGGGAGCTGTGCCCCCGGGCCTTCTTTTTCAGATCGCTCTTTCGGTTACTCCTTCACGAGGAGCACTTTCTCACCCCTTGAATGACGGATGATCATCCAGCAGATGGTGAACGCCATCAGCATCATCAGGAAGAGGATCGGGAATCCCGCCGCAGTGGAAATCTGTTTGGTCGCGTCGATGCCGCTGATCTCGCCGCCGCCGCTGCCGCTGATCAGGTTGATGATCGCCACGGAGGACATCACCGCTCCCCAGAAGATCTTGAGGGTCGCGGGGGGTTCCTTTCCCTCCTGGTGGGCGGCCGTCGTGGAGAGGCTTGCTACCGTCGAGGTCATGGAGTCGGCCATGGTGACGATCGAGATGAAGACCGTGCCGACGAAGACCCAGCTCAGTATATTGGCGAGCGGATAGTGTTTTAAAAATTCGAAGACCGATTTCTCGAGCATCAGCTTGCCGCCTTCGTGTATGGCCGCCCACAGTCCCTGTCCCGTCAGCTCAAGGTGAATCGCCGCGCCTCCGAAAACGGAGAACCACAGCAGGCCGAAGATTGCGGGAACCATAAGGTTCATCAGCAAGAACTGCCGGATGGTGCGGCCTTTAGCGAGCCGTGCGAGGAACATACCAATGAGCGGCGCGTAGGCGAGCCAGATGGCCCAGTAGTAGATCGGCCACCATCGGGGCCAGGCGGAACCGTCGACTGCGCTCAGGTAGTGGGTCCGGATGAAGAATTCGTTGATGAAATGGCCTGTGGCCTGCGTGCCGAGTGAAAGGATGAAGCGCGTCGGCCCGAAGACGAAGACGAAGATCATCAGGGCAAGGAATATCTTTGCGTTCTTGTCGGAGAGCCAGCGGATTCCGCGGTTCAATCCGGTATAACTGGAGATGACGTAGACTGCAGCCATAGCTGAAACGACCGCGATCCACATCGTCTTGTCGGCGGTGAGTCCTGTAAGTATCTGGATGCCGCTGCTGATCTGCATCGTACCCACTCCGAGGACCGCCGCTACACCGCCCGCAATGCCGAGCAGGCAGATGCCGTCGACAACTGCTCCTGTAAAACCGTTGATGCTTTTGCCCGCGATCGGATAGAGGGTGGAGCTGACCTTGTACGGAAGGTCCATGTTGTAGGCGGCGTATGCGATACCAAGACCGCAGATGCCGTACATAGCGTAGGGGATGAAGGTCCAGTGAATGTAGGTTGTGACCATCGAGAACATCGCGGCCTGCTCGGTCTTCGGTGTGATGCCGAGAACTTCGAAGACGCCGGAATCCATAAGATGGTAGAGCGGTTCGGCTATCCCCCAGAAGACGATACCGGTCGCGATTCCGGCGCAGAGAGAGATTGCGAACCAGTTCCACGTGGACAGCTCCGGTTTCGCGTCCTTTCCGCCGAAGCGTATGTCGCCGTACTTCGAGAAGCAGAAGAAGAGGCAGATGAAGAGGAAGATGTTGCCCGAAAGCTGAAAGAGCCATCCGAAGTTGAGGAAGGCGAACTCCACAATGGCGTTGAGCGCGTCGTAAAATAGCTTGGGGGCGACGAGTCCGACGATGATGATGCCGAGAAAGGTAAGGGAGATGGGGATGAATATCCCTTTGCGAATCTGAACGTCGTTCGTGTTCATGATGTGCGAATACCTCCTGATTTTATGAGTGTGTGTTCGCTGCGGGGTGTTTCGGCTACGCGCGGGCGGAGGCGGAAAGAGCCGTCCGGAGCATCCCCCCTTCGTTCACGACGCCGTATGCCTTCCCGATATCCGTCGAGAGCGTACGGTCTCTGTCAAGCCACGGTATTGCCTTCCGGAACTCCTCGTATGCGGCGGCCGTTCCTTTTCCCAGCGGAAGACCCGGGGCGGCATGTTTTCGGAGCGAGACCGCCTGCGCGGCGTGCATCATCTCCATGCCCAGGATGTACTTCAGGTTGTCCGCGATCGTGCGCACCCTCTGTGCGATATGGGGCAAGTTGTTCGCATGATCCTCGATGTCTCCTGCGAGGGACAGGTAGTCCACTGTGGAGGGGTTGGAGAGATGGCGTATCTCGGTGTCCAGAAGGGAGAACGTCTTCTGGATCGTTCCGAAGGCGTGCACCTTCCCTTCCGCGGGCGTCAGAAAGCGCGTCAGTCCGGTGAACGCCGGGTTGCCGAGCTTGATCATTCTGTAGCAGGACATCCGGGAAACGTGGCTCAGCACGACGGAAAGCATTTCAAATCCGGCGGCCAGGGTGGTCGTCTCGAAGTTCGAGCACGAGACGATGCGCCGCTCGTCCAGCAGAAGGCAGGGGTTGTCGTCGGAGCAGTTCATCTGGACGAGGCTCTTCTCGACGACATACTCCAGCGCATCGCGGAGCGAACCGTGGACATAGGCTCCTCCGCGGAAGCAGAGCGGGTCCTGTACGGGTTTTTCCGGATCGGGAGAGAAGATGAAGCTCCCTTCCAGAAACCGGTTGACGAGCGCGGCGCTCTTCGCTTGCCCTTGAAGGCGGCGCGCTTCGTGAACCTTCTGTTCGAGCGGGGAGGTGTTCCCGTTCAGCCCTTCGAGAGAGACCGCGTAGATCAAGTCGGCCTGGTCGACGAGATCAAGCAGATCGCAGAGGACCATCGCACCCTGCGCCATGCCGAAAGCGCTTGAATTGACGATCGCAAGCGCGTCCTTCGGGCCGAGTTCAACCGGTTGCAGCCCCGTTTCAAAGTGGGCGCGGGCCGAGGTCATTCTCGTTCCGTCGTAGTCCGCGTCGCCTTCGCCGATCATCGCGAGTCCGATGTGCGAGAGGACGGCGATGTCGGACTCTCCGACGGAACCGCGTTCGGGTACTACCGGGGTAATGCCGAGGTTTAAGAACTCCGCGTACCGCCGCGCTATTGCGGGCTGTATGCCCGTGTTGCCGCGAAGGAGGCAGTTCAGGCGGATTGCCATCGCTGCCCGAACCTCCTCGCGCGAAGCCTCGGGAGCGACGCCGAGGGAGTGCGAGTGGATGACGTTTTCGTTGTATTCCTTAAAGAAGTCCGCCGCGATATGTTTATCCTTGTTCCACCCCACGCCGGTATTGAATCCGTACACCGGTACGTTGCTCTCGACGAGGTCGAAAACAAGCTTTCGGGACTCCTCCAGGCGACGCGCGGCGTCGGGGTGAATCTCCACGGGCTCGTTCATTCTGGCGATTGCGTGCAGCTGATCCAACGTGAGGGTGTTTCCGGTCAGTACGATGCTCAAATGTCATTCCTCCATCCTGTCCAGGTTCGCTCCGCTGAGCTTTTTTCTCGCCGCGGTCTTATCGTGCATTCGTTTCCCGCCGTGCCGACAGAGCGGCCAGAATACGTTCCGGCGTGAACGGCAGCTCCGTCATCATCGTCCCGAGCGATGCGTTGACGGCGTTTGCGATGGCCGGGGCTACCGGCACCGTGCAAATCTCGCCGATGCTCTTCCCTCCGAACGGGCCTCCCGGTTCGCCCTCTTCGACAAGCAACACGCCGACTTTCGGCATCGAAGGGGCGTTGATCATAGTGTAGCGGCTCAGCGACGCGCTCTTCGGCCTTCCTTTCGAGTCGTACACCAGCTCCTCTGAGAGCGCCATGCCGACGCCCATCTGGACGCCGCCGTAGATCTGCCCCCGCAGCAGACGAGGGTTGATCGCCCGGCCCACGTCGTGCACCGCCAGGTAGTCCGTCACCTCGACCGTTCCGGTGAGGGTGTCCGTCAGTGTCTCGGCGAAGTGGACGCCGTAGGACGCCGGGTTCGCCTCCGGTTTGTAGTGCAAGTACTCGCCCGCTTCCTCGCGCAGCTCTTTGGCGATGCGGCAGACCATCCCGCCGTAGCTTCGGCGGCCGCCTTCCTCGCTGTCGACCACATTGCCGTTTTTCAGCGAGAGCCGGTGCGCGTCGACTGCGAGCACCCTCGCGCACTGTCCAAGAAAACGCGACTTGAGTTTTTCCGCAAGTTCGAGCGCGCACGAACCGCAGACGTAGGTAACGCGGCTTGCCACGCAGCCGACGTCGAACGGAGTCGTCGACGTGTCGCTCTCGGAGACCTCCACGCGCTCCGGCGGAAGGTCGAGCACCTCGGCGACGATTTGCCCTATCGTTGTCAACGTGCCGTTCCCGAGCTCCTGCAGACCTGCGTTCACCAGAACCGTCCCGTCCTCGCAGAAGCGCATCGCCATCGACATGAAGTCGGGATACGGCGAGCCGAAGTAGCCGTTGCCGTGCGTGCAGCACGCGAGCCCGACGCCGCGCCGGAAGCGCCCCGTGCCGGACGGAATCACGCGCCGCTCATTCCACCTGAAAACCTCCATCCCGCGGACGAGGCAGTCGCGGATGCGCGCATTTCCGAGAGCGGGCCCGCCCGCCGGATCCGTGTCCCACGGATGGACAAGGTTTTTCAGCCTGAATTCTGCCGGGTCCAACAAGAGCTTCCGTGCGAGCAGGTCCATCGCAATCTCCGTGATCGCGTGAATCTGCGGGGAACCGTACCCTCGGCATGCGCCCGCAGGGGTGGTGTTCGTGAAAACAGTGCGTCCCCGGAACGACTGGGACGGAATACGGTAGAGCCGGGAGGTCTTCTTCCCCATCGCCATCATTACCCGCTGCGTCCCCGTGGCATAGGCGCCAGCGTCCACGATCACGTCCATCTCACGCCGGAGAAGGTTCCCTTCTCTGTCCGCGGCGATGAGAATCCGTCCGACGGAGGCAGCCCTGGTCCTCGTCGCGAGGATGGTCTGCGTACGGTCGAGAGCAAGCCGAACGGGGAGTCCCGTCTTCAGCGCCATCAGAGCGCAGTGCGGTTCTATGCCGACTTCCTGCTTGCCGCCGAATGCTCCGCCGACCGGAGTCTTCACCACGCGAACTTTATTGAACGGGATGCCGAAAAGATCGGCGAGCACGTAGCGGACGGTGAACGCCATCTGGCACGGGGTTTCAACAAGGAGGACGCCGCCGTACTCCATCCGTGCCTCGCAGATGTGGTTTTCCATCGCGCCGTGGTGTATTTTTTGCGTCCGGACGACGCTTTCGAGAATGATCGCATCCCCGGGAAGACTCTCCTCGCCGTAGGCGATTTTGCCTTCGACCACCTGGGGCATTCCCTCCCGAAACGAGGGCGTCTGCGGGAGCGCGGCCTGCTCCATATCGAGCAGAGGCGCCTCCTCTTCAAAACCGATCTTGACGGCGGCGGCCGCTGCGCGGGCGGTTTCCTCGTCCTTGGCGAGCACCGCGCCGAGAATGTCGCCGACGAAGAGCGGTTTGTCCGTAAAGACGGGGTGATCCTGCAAATCGGTCTGGTCGGGGAGAAAGAGCGCGCTGTTGAAGCGCTTTCCCGGATCGTCCTTCGGGGAGAAAACGCGCAGAACGCCCGGCATCCGCTCCGCTTCCGAAGCGTCGAAGGAGACGACGCGCCCCCTCGCGATCGGACTGAGAATCAGGCGTGCGTGCGCCGCTCCTCCCTGCATACGGTCGCCCATGTACTTTATCCGCCCCGAGGCCTTTTCGACGATGTCGTTCCTTTGGACGTCGCGTCCGACGTACTTCAACTCAGCCACGGGAGATCGCCTCCTTTGCCGCCGTCCACAGGTCGTCTCCCAGTCCGCGTACGGCAAGGCGTTTGAACGGGAGAGACGCTCTCCCCGGAATTGCGCGTTCGACCGCGCCCGAGAGCGCGTCGAGGAACGCGGTATGGTTCGCTTCGGTCCAGTCGCGCCGGTCAAGAACTGCTTCCGCCGCTTCCATGCGGATCGGGGAAGTTCCCAGCGATCCTGCGAAAAGCCGCACATGCCCCGGCTCGAAGGAGAGCGCGAGGGCAAGGCTGAGTTTCGAGATAGCGACGGCCTTCCGGCTGCCGGTCTTGACGAAGAAGGAGAGTAAGTTCTCCCGAAGCGGAAGAAGGACGGCGCGGATATACTGGTCCGCATGGAGCGAGTCCTTCCCGGGGGCCGACGCGACCTGCGCGGGAGAAAGCGTACTCTGCGCTCCCTCCGCGTTCTCGATGAGCAGCGACGCTTCGAGCGCGCAGAGCGGCGGCAGGCTGTCGGCTGCAGGGGATGCATTTGCGAGGTTGCCGCCGATCGTTCCGAGGTTGCGAATCTGCGGCGAACCGACGAGCGAGGCCGCCCGTGCAAGAGCGGAGAAGCGCTCCTGAACGAGGGGGTGTCCTTCGATTTGCGAGAAGGTGGCGCATGCCCCTATTTCCATGTGATCCCGGTGTATTTCGATATTCTTCAACTCCTTGACGCCCGACAGGTCGATCAGGTCGGGAGAGAGGTCCGGCGAAGCGCGGAGATGGACTAGTAAATCCGTGCCGCCCGCGAGCAGAGAACATTTTCGCGGGACTGCAACCGCTGAACGCAGCACATCCCGGAGTTCGCTCACATTCGAGGGGGTGTCAACTCTCATGCGTCCTCATCCTCCTTGCCGCGTCCTCGATGGCGTCGATAATCGGAAGATAGCCGGTGCAGCGGCAGAGATTCCCCTCGATGCCGCGCTGAATCTCTTCGCGCGTGGGGGAGGGGGTGTGCTTCAGCAGCGCGTACGCGGACATGATCATCCCGGGTGTGCAGAAACCGCACTGGATCGCGTCGTGGTCGACGAACGCCTGCTGAATAGGGTGAAGCGCTTCGTCGGAGGAGAGCCCTTCTATTGTCACGACGGATCTCCCTCTCGCCTGCACCGCGAGCACAGTGCAGGAGGTCACCGCCTTGCCGTCGAGCAGCACGGTGCACGCGCCGCACTCCCCCTCGGAGCACCCCTCTTTGACGCTGGTGAGTCCGAGGACGTTCCGCAGCATATCCAGAAGGCGCATCGACGGGGTTATCTCGACCGAGCGCAACGTTCCGTTGACTGTCAGTTCTATGATCACTACAATTCCTCCCGGCGATAATTCTGTTCTCGTGCGTTCTCATTTTCCCCTTTTGGTACATTCTTCGGAGGATGATGCCGGCGAAATTCTATCTATTACCCTGTCAAAAACTCGTCAAGAAAACGTCAAAAGAGCACACGATCTTCAGTGCCGGGGGAAAGCATCGGGGCAAAAGCCAATCATGCCGAAAGAAGAGAATGCAGCGGAGTATTTGAGCTGCTCACTTTTTCTCTGTGGATTCACGGGTATTTTTCGCCGGAGGATGTGTTATTACTCTCGCTTTTTGTCCAGATGACTTGAGGAAATGAATGACACCGAGGGCGGTTCTTATGGAGCAGCTACTTCGTTACTGAGCGGAGGGCGGACTTGCAGCGTCGGGGGGAAGTCGTCCGGCGACACTCTCCCCCGCGCTGTGAGGTCCGCGTCTGAAAAACGGTTACTGTTTTGCGCCTTCTATCCAGGGTCTGGGATCGACGGATTTCCCTTCTTTTAAAACATGGAAGACAAACCTCGGCTCGGCTCCCTGAATCTCTCCGACAAGGGCGATCTTTGTTCCACGCCGTATCTTCTCTCCGGATTTTACGTAGATGATACCGAGTCCTCCGTAAAAAGTGGCAATACCATTGCCGTGGTTCAGATAGATCGCGTTGCCGAAATTTCGCATCCATCCGCCGTGAAGGACTGTCGCATCCGCCGCCGCATGAACCGGTTCGCCGGGGGCAGCCTTTGCGGAAAGCCCTTCTCCGAAGCTCGTTCCGGTATGCGTGGGGGGAGGACCTCCACGGAGAGGCCAGGTCAGGCGCATCGGTGTGGTAGGTGATGGAAGCGCTTTAGAAGGCGTCTTTTCGACGATCGGCTCGTTCTGCGGCGGGGTCGGGCGCTGCACATGAGGTTCCGGCTTTTCGGCCGAGGTTCCGGGAATCGTGAGCGTCTCGCCTATCTTGATAATGGAACTCTCGGTAAGGTTGTTGGCTTGCAGCAGCGCGGACAGCGAGAGGCCGTAGAGACGCGAAATTCCGTACATGGTCTCTCCCTCCTGCACTTTGTGGGTGCGTACCGTTCCGTCCGCCGGAGCCGCAGGCTGTTGAGAAGATACTGCCGGAGCGGGTGTGTGTTCGGCTTTCTGCGGGCGCTCCTTCGGAGCCGAGGGCTTCTTGTCCGAGGGCGGGTCTTCTGTCAAGGGCGGCAGAAACTCATCGGCGTATTTCGGCTTCGGCCAGGCTCCCAGGCCGCGGCGTTTCGCCTCGTAGAGGGTGGCAAGAACGTCGCCCGGCGATTTGGGAACCAGCAGCACCGTCCCCTCCGGTGGAAGACCATCGTTCGCAGCTATCCCGTTGGCTGAGGCGAGGTTCGCGGGGTCGACGCCGTACCTCCCGGCTACCGAGTCTACGGTGTCTCCGGCTTTTACCGTGTAGACGCCGAACGGGGGCTGTTCCGCGATAACGGAAGGCGCGGCCGTAATAACGAGAAGAAGTGTGAGGAAGAGTATGCGTCTCATGCTCTGTTCAACCTCCTGGCGTCCCGAAGGACATGATATTCGCCCGGCGGGAGCCTGTTCTTCCGCACGGGAGAGAAGAAACTCGTTCTGTACTATAATATACCTTGAAAAAGCGACGCTGGGGAAAAGATGCGGCACGTTCCGTCCTGTTCCCTCCGCCTATTATATTCCAGAGAAACGAGATGATTACGTGTTTGAAGCCGAATACTCCATACCCTACGCGGGGATTGGACCGGACGGGGCCATGAAGCTTCCCGTCCTTCTCGATATATTGCAGGACATGGCCGACCGGGATGCGCACAGGATGTCCATGACCGTGGCCGATCTTCTGCCGAGAGGGTTGAGCTGGGTGCTGCGCCAGTACAGGGTCGTCGTGGACCGCTATCCCGGGCACGAGAGTATGTTGAAGGTCAGGACGTGGCACGGACCGCGGCGAAATCTGCATTCGATCCGCGCTTTCGAGGTCCGCGACGCCGCCGGACCCGTTGCGTCCGCGTGGACGAGCTGGATCCTTATCGATACTCTGCGCGGACGTCCCCTCAGGCTTGACCGGCACACCACGGAGGTCTACACGAGAGAGGCCTACCCGATGGACGGAGACGCTCCTTCTCTTCCTGTAGTTGAGGACTTTGCCTACGATACATTTTTCTCCGTCCGCAGATGGGATCTTGACCGAAACGCCCATGTGAACAACGCCGTCTACTTCTCTTGGGCTGTCGAATCTGCGCCGGATGCAGTGGCCGCGGAGTACGAGCTGGTAAAAGTGGAGGCCGAATACCTGAAACCCGTGGAGAAAAACGGCGACGTGCGCGTCAGGACCGCGTTGCTTCCGGCCGATCAAGGCGAAAAGGCTTTCTTTCACTTAATCGAAGGGCCGGACGGGGAAGTGAAGGCGCATTTCGCCACACGGTGGAGAGGCCGGAAATAAACTTCTGAAAGAAAATTCGCCATTGACAACTCTCATCTTTCTCTCTAGAATTGGTTTGTTTCATCAATAAACTAATCTCCGTACCGCGAGCCGCCGTATTGATTCGACGCAGAGGAGGGACGGGATGAGAATCCGGAGCATCAACGCTGAAAAAATGGGTCTTTCGAACAGACTGACCTTGCTCAACCTTATCCGAACCACTCCCGGTGTGAGCAGGCGGGAACTTGCCCGCCTCGCCGGGCTTGATCCAAGCACAGTGACCAAGATTATCACCTCGCTCCTTGAAAAAGGGCTCGTCATTGAACATGGAGTGCGCGACGCCGACCATCCGGGGAGAAAGTCCATCATGCTCCGCGTATACCGTGATGCTGCCGTTGCGCTGATTGCAGAGATCGGCGTCGAGAAAACCCGGATCGCGAAAGGGTTTCTCGACGCTTCTTTTGAAGTGCTTGACGAATTTGACACGCCGCCGAAGGAGGACGAATTTTTCTCTGTTTTCGCCGGGAGCCTGCGAAAGAAAGCGTTCTCCTTCCCTCATACGGCGTATTGTGCGCTGAGCGTCGCCGTTCCGGGAATGGTGGAGTGGGGGAGCAACGTGCTGCGCTCTCTTCCGCATATGGGGTGGAAAAACGTCGATTTTGAAGCGCGTCTCGGGAAGTTGCTTCCCGAAATGGAGCTCACTGTGTTCACCGCAAACGAGGCCAAACTCTCCCTGATCGCCGAGATGTTCCGGAACGGCGGAGTATCCGGGCTGCACAGCGGCGTCTATGTCTATCTTTCGCAGGGGGTGGGAGGCGCCATCCTCATGGGGGATAAGATCATCCATGGACTCAGCAATACGGCGGGCGAACTCGGACACATGACGGTGGATCCACGGGGACCTCTCTGCCACTGCGGCAACCGGGGGTGTTTCGAGACGTTCGTTTCCATAGACACTGTTGTGAGGAACTTCGAGAACCTGGGAGCCTCCTTGCCGGGAAGCGATTTCCGCGAAAAATTCAGAGCGCTTCTCAGGCTGTTCCAGGAAGGAAACGACGCTGCGCGCCGTGTTCTCGAGGAGATGGGAGACTTTCTCGCAACAGGTATCGCCAACCTTGTCAGTATCCTTAATCCCGACTTCATCATGCTTGGAGGAATGGGATCCATTCTGCCCCCCTCGTTTGTAGCGGGCGTCGGAGAAAACGTCGCAAAAAAAACGCCCGGCGCGACTTCCCCGGATTTCTTACTCACCACCGCTTCATTGGGTATAGAATCTGCCGCTCTTGAAGGAGCGACGCTCATGGCGATGAACCATTATGTGAAGAAAGCAGTGAAATGAAGAAAGGCGCCAAATCCAAGGAGATGTTCTCGTGTGAGGGCGTCAATGAAAAAAGAAACTGCACTCTGAAAAGGAGGTAAATACAATGGGAGATCTCTTCCCCGGAATAAAGAAGATTCAATATGAGGGACCGCTTTCACAAAATCCGCTCGCTTTCAAGGAGTACAACGCCGACGAAGTCATCGCCGGAAAACCTATGAAGGAACACTTCCGCTTCGCTCTCTCATGGTGGCACACGATTTGCTCCTCGGGAAGCGATATGTTCGGCTCGGGAACCGCCATCCGTCCGTGGGATTACGAGCCGCACCCGGTCAAGCGGGCGAAGCTCGCGGCGGACGGCGCTTTCGAGTTCATGGAGAAGCTGGGGCTCGAGTATTTCTGTTTTCACGACAGGGATATCGCTCCCGAGGCGTTGACGCTTGCCGAGACGAACGAGCGCCTCGACGAAGTTTGCGACTATGTCAAGGGGCTGATGAGCAAGACGGGAATCAAGCTCCTTTGGGGGACAGCGAACCTCTTTAGTCACCCGCGATACATGCACGGCGCCGCCACATCGTGCAACGCGGACGTCTTTGCCTATGCCGCCGCCCAAGTCAAAAAGGCCATGACCCTCACCCGCGACATGGGTGGTGTGAACTACGTCTTTTGGGGGGGCCGGGAGGGGTACGAGACTCTGCTGAACACCAATATGAGCCTTGAACTCGACAATCTGGCCCGCTTCCTCAAGATGGCGGTAGCCTACGCGAAGGAGATTGGTTTCACGGGACAGTTCCTCATCGAGCCGAAGCCGAAGGAGCCTACCAAGCATCAGTATGACTATGACGTCCCCGCCGTACTGGCATTCCTGAGGAAGTACGGTCTGGAGAAGGATTTCAAGATCAATCTGGAGGCGAATCACGCAACGCTCGCGGGCCACACCTTCCATCACGAACTGCATATCGCCAGAATCAACGGCGTTCTCGGCAGCATCGACGCGAACCAGGGCGATCTCTTCCTCGGATGGGATACCGACAACTTCCCGACGGACGTGAACGCGGCGACGCTCGCGATGGTCGAAGTCCTGAAGAACGGCGGTATTGCTCCGGGCGGCTTTAACTTCGACGCGCATGTCCGTCGTCCTTCGTTCCAGGACGACGATCTCTTCATCGCGTACATCGTCGGGATGGATACCTTTGCCAAGGGGCTGAAGGTCGCGGCCAAACTGATCGAGGGCGGCGAGATCGAGGCGTTTGTGGCAAAACGGTACGAAAGCTACTCGTCTGGAGTGGGAAAGAAGATTGCGGACGCTTCCGTCGGATTCCGGGAGCTTGAAGCGTACGCGCTCGCGCACGATCAGCCTGTCAACGGCTCCGGACGGCAGGAGATGCTCGAAGCGATCGTGAACCGCTATATGCTCAACCCGTAAACAACCATACGGCTCGTAGAAAATCCAGAAATGGAGTCGTTTCCGACCGGTTCATCTTTCGCGAAGCTGAAGAACCGGTCGGTTTTTTTCACGGAGCGCTGCCGGCAGCACAACCGGAATGTCCATCGGCGTACGGTTTTTTAGTTCCGGCGAGTTTTCTCTTCTTCCTGATGCTCTTGTAAGGTAGTATGTTGATAGTTTATAATGCCTTCAACCGTTATTCATTCTTTTGATCGGTAGTGTACCTAAGTTATGTTTTGGCGGGTGGAAGTCGCTCACCCTCAACCGAAACGCGTTGCGTTCATTGGATGAAACGGTTGTATTCCTCTCATCTTCTCTATGGAGAAAGACGAAAGAACAAAAGGAGTGTTGCAGATGAAAAAGGTGTGGAAACTGGGCGTCCTGGTCTTTATTGTAGCGGCGATGCTTTCCGTCCCGGCCGGCGGTTTTGCAGACGAGTATCCGTCGAAGGGGATAACGCTTGTAGTTCCTTGGGGGGCCGGGGGCGTCACCGACGTGGCGGCGAGGGTCTTTGCGCCTCTCTTCGAGAAATACATGGGCGTCCCCGTGGTTATCCTCAACCGGCCCGGCGCTTCCGGCGCAATCGGCACAGAGTATGCCTATGCCCGTCCTGCCGACGGATATACGGTGCTCTTCTCGGCCGAGACGCCTGCGTCGTTCCGGATCATGGACGTGAGTAAGCTCTCCTTCCATGACTTCGAGCCGATCATGCTGCTGAGCCATTCGGAAAAGATCATCGCGGTCGCGCCGGAGTCGCCGTACCAGACCCTTGCGGACCTGGTAAACGATATCCGCGCGCGGCCCGGAAAAGTCCGCTTCGCCTACAGCGGCGCGGGCGCCAGCGGTCACGTCCAGGGGCTCCTGATGATGCAGAAGGGAAACCTCGACTTTTCGAGCACTCCCTTCGGAGGCGGAAACAACGCGCTGCTCGCGGTCCTCGGCGGCCAGGTCGATTTCACGTCCCCCAACATCGGGACTGTGAAGGACTACATCTCCTCAGGGAAACTCCGCGCGCTTGCGGTCTTCGACAGCAAGAAGACCGCCTACCTGCCTGAACTGCCTCCTATCACCGACGCCATTCCTGAGATCGCCCCCTATCTGCCGCTTGACTACCCGAATTGCCTTGCGGTGAAAAAGGGAACTCCTCCGGAGGTTGTAGAGAAGATCGCCGACGCGACGTCGAAAGCTGTTGCCGACCCGAAATGGAAGGAGTTCCTGGAGAACAACTGGTATGTCGGGCTGGATGCTGTGCGAGGCCAGGATATGCTTGTCTACTGGGACAAGTGGGCCTCCGTGGTGGGATGGGTGCTGCAGGACGCCGGAGTGGCGAAAAAGAGCCCCGAAGCGTTCAATATTCCCAGACCGTAAAACTCGCTTCACGACGAGCCGCCCCTTCCCGGCAAGGGAGTGGCGGCTCTTTTGCTTTCATGAAAGGATGGCTTTTTATGAACACTTCTCCCTGGGCGGCAAATATGCGGCACAGCCTGTTCTTCCTCGTCCTTGCCGCGCTTTTCGGTTGGCAGGGAGCGCGCTCGCACGACGGAGGCGACTGGGCGCTTTCTCCCGCGCTTTTTCCTCTGCTTCTCTCGTCGGCGCTTGCTCTACTCGCCCTTGCGCTGCTCCTGCAAGGCTACCGCCGACTAAAAAATGGCGTGCCTGCGGTATTGCCGCAGGGGGCGGATTTCTCGACGGGAAGGGTATTTCTCGTTTTCGGCTTATGTTGCGCCTACGCTCTCTTGCTTCCCTGGGCGGGCTTCTTCCCCTCTACGGCGCTTTTTCTCGTGATTTTCTCCCTGATGATCGGTGAGCGCCGTCTTTGGCCTATTGTGCTCCTTTCGTTTCTTTCTCCGGCGGCGATTCTCCTCATCTTTCGCCACGGTTTAAACGTGCTGCTTCCATAGGAGGAAGAATCAATGGACCTTGTGCTCTCAGTCGTTTCTCAAATCGACGCCGTCTTTGTGTTCTTTATTTTCGCCGGGGCTGTAGCGGGGCTCTTCGTGGGGGCTATCCCCGGCCTTTCCGTGACAATGGCGACGGCGCTCCTTGTGTCTATTACCTATACATGGAGTGTGAAGAACGCGCTCGGAGTCATCCTCGGGGTCTTTGTCTCCGGGGTGTACGCAGGCGCGGTCTCCGCCATTCTGATCAATATTCCGGGGGCTCCTTCCTCGGTAGTGACAACGCTTGACGGGTATCCGATGGCCCGCAAAGGCGAGGCGGCGCTCGCTCTCTGGGCAGCGACCTTCCACTCCTTCGTCGGCACCGTCTTCGGCTTTCTCGTCCTGATGTTCGTCGCCAAGCCTGTGACGAGCTTCGCGCTTACTTTTTCCGCGATGGACTACTTTCTGCTGGCGCTTTTCGGCCTGACCACGATCGGCACGCTGACGGCGAAGAACTATATCAAAGGGGGCATCTGCGCTCTTCTGGGACTGCTGTTGAGCATGATAGGTATCGACCCCTTCTCCGGCGGCGTTCGTCTGACGTTCGGGTGGTTCGATCTTCAGGGAGGCATTCCTCTGATCGCTGCCCTGATAGGGCTCTTCGGGTTTTCGGAGGTGCTCGACCAGGTTGCGCGCGGCGCAATGAACGCCATCGCGGCGGAGGCGGGGAAGATGCGGTACTGCTTCCGCGAGATGCTTCGTTTCCTCCCGCTTTCGCTTCGTTCCTCGCTCATCGGGGTCTTTATCGGGGCGCTGCCCGGAGCGGGGGGGCCCGTCGCTTCGATCATCGCCTACGACTCGGCGCGAAAGAGCGTGAAGAACCCGAGCCGTCCGTTCGGCGAAGGCGCCGTGGAAGGGGTCATCGCGAGCGAAGCGGCGAACAACGCCTGCATCGGAGGGGCGCTGATACCGATGCTCACGCTTGCAGTGCCGGGAGACGCGGTGACGGCAGTCATCCTCGCGGCTTTTTACGTCCACGGATTGCAGCCGGGACCGCTGCTCTTCGTCCGGACGCCTGAACTCTTCTCCATCGTCCTCGCAGGGGGATTCATCGCCTCCGTCGCCATGCTGATCCTCGGGATGACCGTAGTCCCGCGGCTCTCGAAGATCGTCCTCGTCCCCAAGCGAATTCTGATGCCGCTCGTGACGGTGCTCTGCGTGGTCGGGACCTATGCGGTGAACTCCAGCATGTTCGACGTGGGATTGATGTTCTGCTTCGGACTGGCGGGGTTTCTGATGCGGAGCCGGGGGTATCCGCCCGCGCCGCTTGTCCTCGGTCTCGTGCTGGGGGAGATGATGGACTCGAATCTTCGGCGTGCGATCAATATGGCGTTGGCGGGGGATAACTTTTTCCTCTCGCTCTTCGGCAGACCGACAAGCGTGATCCTCGCGGTTTTAGTGATTCTCTCCGTTCTCGCCGCCGTGCCGGGAGTGAAGGACCGGGTGCTCTCAGTTTTTTCAAGAAGAGAGCGGGTAGAATAAAGCAGAATAATGAAGGGGAGGCCGACCAGCCTCCCCTTCATTATTCCAGAATCGCCCCCTCGTTCAGAAGCGTCTTTCGGAGCAGGTGTATGTCCACTTCCTTGGGGAGCGCATTCATCTTCAGGCAGAGGCGCGTCGCCGTTCCCGCAGCCTGGCCGATGGCCATGCACGGTCCCATCACTCGGGTGGAGGCGTATGCCATCGACGATACCGAGATGTTCCGCCCTGCTGCGATGACGTTGTCCAGCCCCTCGGGGAGCAGACAGCGGAACGGAATGTCGTAATCGTTTTCGCTCCACAGGTAGACGAGCCTGTTCTGTTCGTAGTCATGATACTCCATGGGCCAGGAGCCCAGCGAAATTGCATCTTCGAAGCGCCGCCCCTCCATGACGTCCTCCTGCGAGAGGACGTACTTGCCTTTGATACGCGACGCCTCGCGCACGCCAAGTGAAGCCGCGATGGAGGAGAGGACCGCGTTCCCGAAGCCCGGGACGTACTTCCGGAAAAAACGGGCGTTCTCAAGCGCCTTTTTCCGGCCTTCCACAAGCCCGCGCGTCACATCTTCCGGAACCGACATATTGGCTTGCACCCAGTTGGCGTTGACGATGGCCGAGCTGTTGCCGGGAAGCACTGTCAAGACGCCGTTGCCGCGCTCCCCGACGACGTCGCCGTTCCGGCGGGCCTCGGCGAGCAGCGCGCGTATCTCGTCCTTGGTGACGAGACGAGCCCTGTCTCCGTCGACGCCGTCCATGCGGAAGACCATGGTTGCAGCCTGGAGTTTGCCTCCTTCGCCGCCCGAGACGATGGATGCCGGGTCGGCCAGCCGGGAGAGGAGGCCTCCTCCGGAGGCGTCGACGGCCAGACGGGGAGTTATCGAACACCGCGTCCCCGATTCCGTGTTGACGACCTCGACGGAACGAAGAAGGCGTTCCGAGAAGTCCGCGCCGATGACGCATGAGGAGAACAACAGCTGCACATCGTGACGCTGCATCAGAGTGTCGAGGGCGCACGCGAGCAATTCCGGATCGCAGGTGTCGTTTCTGTGCGTGTCTCTGTCCACCCCTTCCAGTATGCCTCCCGTACGATGAAGCTCCGCAGCCAGGAGATCGCGGAATCCGCCGATGATTTTGCGCCTTCCCGGCAGTGAAGAATAGCAGCCGCAGAGCGTGCTCACAAGACCGTTCGTCGCGATGCCGCCAAGTCGCCCGCTCTTTTCCGCCAGGACGACCGACGCTCCCTCGCGGGCTGCTGCCAAAGCTGCCGCCGCACCTGCGATGCCGCCTCCCAGGATAAGAATATCGCAGCAAACGTCTTTGAAATGGCGTTGAATCATTATGGCCTCCTCATTTCTTCGCTTCCGAACAGTTTTACAGGAAGCGGCGATTCTTCAGTCGAGAGGTTAAGTGTAACGGATACGACGTACGCGAAGCAATCTCAGAAAACTTTTTTCAGAGAATCAGGCAAATTATTTTTTTGTTTCCCCCTTTGTGATAGTATTGTTTCATTCACGCGACTCCGCAGACTTGAGAAATCCCGAGAAATACCCGGGTTTTTTGCATCGTTTCCACACACAAGGGGGAAATTATTCAGTGTCCTGCAAAAAAAGTACCACACCGGACATGGTGCTTCAAAAAAAAGGACCGGCTCCTCTTCGTCAGAAGACAAAAAAGGAATTCGAGTCTTTATCCGGAGAACCTTTGATTTCAACGTCTCGCCGGATGGAGCTGGAGAAGGAGCTATTGGAGCAGTTCCATCTGCAGGAACAAATTTTTTCCCTGGTTCCCGTTCCCCTGGTCATGAAAGATGCGAATTCCGTCTATCTCCATGTCAATCAGGCGTTCGCCGATTTTCTTGGGCTTCCCAGGGAACAGGCGCTTGGCAAAGGACCCTTCGATCTTTTTTCTCCCGAGTTCGCGCAACGCATTTTCGAAGAGGATCAGGAAATCATACGAAACGGCGTTCCCGCGACCGATCTGGAACGCCGTATTAAGGACGGCCACGGAAAGATGGTATGGCTGAAATCGTATAAAGGCCCTGTGTTCAACAGCAGCGGCGGCGTGATCGGTATCGTCGGAGGCAACATGGACATTACGGCGGTCAAGAATGCTGAAGAGGCGCTCCGCAAGAGCGAAGAGCGATGGAAGTTCGCCGTCGAGGGGGCGGGCGACGGAGTCAGCGAGTGGAATCTGGAGACCGGCGATGTGTTTTATTCAAAACAGTGGAAAGCAATGCTCGGGTATAAGGATGACGAGATTGCGCCGACCTTCGAGGAACAGAAAAAGCGCATACACCCCGACGACCTCAGTGAGGTGATGTTCGCGCTGGAACAGCATCTGCGGGGGGAAACCCCTTCTTTTTCCCACGAATTCCGTTTGGCCACGAAAAACGGCGGCTGGATTTGGGTCCTCGACCGCGCCAAGGTGATCGAATGGAGCGACGACGGCGCGCCGCTCAGAATGATCGGCATCTACACCGATATCACGAGGCGGAAGAGCGCGGAGGAGATGATCCTTCACCAGGCGACGCACGACATGCTCACCGGACTCCCGAACCGCATGCTCTTCAACGACAGGCTCTTCATGGCGATGGCGGACGGAAAGCGCCTCGGGAGAAAAACCGCGCTCATCTTCCTCGACTTGGATAATTTCAAGACCGTCAACGACACGCTCGGCCATCAGATGGGGGATCTGCTCCTCATGGCGGTAGCGGAGAGATTGAGTAAAGAGATCAGGGAGATCGACACTCTTGCCAGGTTCGGCGGCGATGAATTTGCCTTCGTCATACCGTTTCTCGAAAACAAAGAGGGCGCCGCCGCCCTTGCCGACCGCATACAGCAGAGTCTTTGCAGGGAATTCCGCATCGACGGCAAGTCTCTTTTTATCACGGGGAGCATGGGGGTCGCCTTCCACCCCGACGACAGCGACGATCTGGAGACAATTATGAAACAGGCCGATATGGCGATGTACCGGTCGAAAAGAGAAGGGCGGAACGCATGGCGCTTCTGGGGCTGAGCGTTTCGTGCAGTCTGTTCACATGTGAAAGGGGAAGAGAGAATGTTTTCACCGTTCAGTTATGAAATGCCCACGAGGGTAGAGTTCGGACGCGGAACTGCGTTGAAAGTCGCGGATGAGGTGCGACGCCTGGGGTGCTCCAGGGTGCTGCTTCTTTCGGACAACGGAGTGAAAAACGCAGGTCTGCTCGACGGCGTACAGCGCGCCTTGCATTCCGGCTCCGTGCCGTGTGAACTGTTCCTCGATATTGAGCCGAATCCCAAGGATCGCAACGTTGCCGCCGCGGCCCAAGCCGCGCGTGCTTTCAAAGCCGACTGTCTTGTGGCGGTGGGCGGGGGCAGTCCTATCGACTGCGCAAAGGCGACCGCGATCGTGGCGGCAGCGGGAGGAACGGCGCGGGATTACGAAGGGCGTTTTAAAAGCGATATTCCCCCGCTGCCGATTATCGCGATTCCGACCACGGCCGGGACGGCGAGCGAGCTGACGTTCGGCGCCGTGATCACGGATACGGAGGCGAAGTTCAAGTTCACTGTGAAGAGCACGCAGCTCGCTCCGAAGGTTGCGCTCGCCGACCCCGAGATGACGGCCACCATGCCGAAGAACCTGACCGCATTTACCGGCATGGACGCTCTCGTTCACGCAATAGAGGCCTACACCTGCCGCGTCTCCACGCCTTTTTCCGACGCCCCGGCGATCACGGCGATGGAACTCATCGGCAAATACCTGCGGAGGGCTTGGAAAGACGGCGGCGATTTGGAAGCGCGTGAGGGAATGCTCCTGGGGAGCCTTCTTGCGGGAATGGCCTTCAGCCACTCCGACGTGGCAGCCGTCCACTGCCTTGCTGAAGCTCTCGGGGCTATATACGACGCGCCGCACGGCGCATGCAACTCGATCGCTCTGCCCGCGATCATGGAGTTCTCCATGGATGCGTGCGTGGAACGGTACGCCCGCGTCGCCACCTGCCTCGGACTCTCCTTCGCGACGCCGGAGGAGGGCGCGAAGATGGCTGTGGAGGAGGTCAAGCAGATGGCGCGCGATCTTGAACTGCCTTCGATCTCCGTCTTCGGCGTCAAGGAAGAGGACTTCGAGGAGATTGCGGCGAAGTCGGAGGCGAACTCGTCAAACCCCGACAACCCGAAGATTCTCTCGAAAGCCGATTACGTCCATATACTCAGGAAGCTGACAACGGCATAGCAGTTACCGCGGAATGTATGAGAAAAAGGTGAAATAAACGGAGAAAAAGAGGAGCGAAGGGTGAGCGGGAGGACCGCCTCCTTCGCTCCTCTTTATTCGGAGAGGAGAGCGGCTATCTTTTCAAGGTTCTCCGACAGCCTCTCCCTGAAGGCGAGCAGACGGTGTTCCATTACCGTACGGCTTGTCATTGTAAAGACCAGTTTATCGGGGAACATCAGGTACCTGACGCCGAACCCCTCGTCGTCAACAGGTCCGAAACCGTAGATGCGGAAGCACTCCGTAGGACCGGAGCTCGTGGAGAGCAGATTTCTCGAGAGCGCGAGGTACCCCGGGGAAGAGAAAAGGGCAGGCGTTTCTTCCACCCCGATCTCCTGTCCGAAGAGTTCCATCATCTTTTTAAGCCCGAAGAGGTGGCGGTCGACGCCGCGTCCCTCCCTGCATTCGGCAATTCGCCCGGTGTGCGCCGAGGAAGCCGCCTTCAGGTGTTCCGCCGTTCGTGCATGCACAAAAGCCGCTATCTCCGGCGTGACGGGACGCATGGCCTCGGTGCGGCCCAGAAGGAACTGCCTTGTCATAACCGCTTCATATGCGTTGAGGAATTTCCCGTACAGATCGAAGATCGTCGTCTGCATCGCCGTCTGACAAAAAGCGTCCGGGCTCATTCCGAGTCGTTTGATCTTCTCGCGCCCGAAGGATGTGAATTCCAACACGCGAAGCCTGGTGCTTTCGCGCAAACGTTCAAATGAACGCTCGGCCTCTTTCAGTTCATGAGCGAGTTCTTCCGAAAGAAGAAAGGAGAGCGGAAGAGCCGGAGGAGCCTTCCATTCCCCCGCGCTCGCCCTCTCTCCCGTTTTGAGAATAGCCGCAGCAAGCCGTGCGTGCTGGGAACCGTCCAGGGCGGAGTGCTCGAAGTTCAAGCCGGTCTCTCCCTGTTCATCAACGAGTATCTGGAACGACTTGTCATACCAGCGGTTTGCTCCGGTTCCCGCGAGATAATGGAACCCCTTCTCGCGAAGCGGCTCGGGGTTTTTCGGATCAAGAGAGAGAACAAAAAGGGCGGACTCGATCATCTCCATGTTTCTGCGGTTCTCCGGGCAGAATGAGAAGAGTTTCTCCCGAAGCGTTCCCCAGTGCCTGCGGGGCAGAGTCGTACCAACGCCAATACCCTCTCCCTGCTGCACCGATGCCGAGATTTCGTCGAGTCGGGCGACAATGCTGTCGTACGAAGCGCCTTCCCCCTCAGGCGAGAGAACCTCAAGCGACCATGCTCTCCCCCTGTAAAAGACTGCGATGTGGCGGCTGTTCGGCGCGACGAAGAGTTCGTCTCCTGAGATGCCGGGAATACGCGTGCTGCCGAACATGTTCTTGTACTGGCTCATGCAGAGAGGCGTTCCCCGCTCCGTATCCGGGGGGAGCGTCTCGTCGTCGATGCTCTTCTTCAACGAGAGAGCCGCCGCGATCAAAACAGCAGCCCGCCGGGCACGCGGCGACGAACCGGTTACGGGCGGAAGATCGAGCAGTGAAAAAACATTGCTGTTGATCGGCAGGGGGGAATCTGAATCAAGGTAGGTCCGAAGCCAAAACCGGGAGAGCCAGCTCTCGGGGGTCTTCTGCGCCCATTGTTCCAAGCGGCGTTGGAGTTTCCGCCCGGCGCCTTCGGATGCCAGGAACAAGTCGACAGCGTCGCTCGTCTCTTTTTGACCTCGTTCGTCGAGCAGAGGGGCCGTCCAAAGCAGGAATTTCCCGAGCGTTTCTTCCAATGGAGGAACGGGGAGCCTTGGAAGGCTCCCCTGAAATTCAAACGTGCCTGCGGGTTTCTCTTTTTTCTCCGTCATGTACGATCACCTCTTGGGTGGTTCCCATCGCTTCGCCATGTTCTGGGTAAGCCGGTCGATGACGATGGCGAGGAAGACCACGCTAATTCCCGCCTCGAAACCGCGTCCGATGTCGATGCGGTTGATCGAAAGCAGCACTTCCTGTCCCAGTCCCCGTGCGCCGATCATCGAGGAGATGACCACCATGGCGAGCGCCATCATTGTTGTTTGGTTCACGCCTGCAAGAATGCTCGGCATAGCCAGCGGAAGACGTACTTCTTTGATCAGCTGCCAGCGAGTTGCCCCGTAGGCCAGCGCGGCTTCCTCGACCGGTTTGGGCACCTGGTTGAGACCAAGAGCCGTAAGGCGGATCACCGGGGGCAGTGCATAGATTAGCGTTGCGAGGACTGCGGGAACCCTCCCGAGACCGAAGAGCATCATCGCCGGAATGAGGTAAACAAAGCTTGGCATGGTCTGCATTCCGTCGAGAATCGGCCGGAGAATCGTCGCGATGATGCGCACCTCCGCCATGAGAACGCCGACCGGAAGACCGATGATCAACGCCATCAGCACGGCGGTGATGATGATGGAGAGGCTCTCAAGAGCCATGGCCCACAGGCCGAACATCCCGATGAGAAAGGGGAGCGCCGCCAAAACGATGGATGCGACGAATTTCTTCGACGAATACCATGAAAGCAAGCCTACCGCAAGGATGTACCCCCACCAGGGAATAAAAACGAGTATCTCGCTGACAGTGAGAAGAAAGGAGAGAATCCCTGCGGAGATAGAGTCGAAAACAGGTGCGTAGGCCGCTATCAGGTCGTTGATGAACCTGTTGACGGCCGGCGCCACGTGTACTTGAAAAGACTCAGGAAACATGGGCCTCCGCCTCCTTTCTCGTATGCTCTCTCGCCAGAACCTGTTCGGCCCGCTGCACTTGGTCGCGTTCGTCCTGAACGAACTTCGCCACGTACTCGTCGGCAGGGCTTGCGATGACTTCGTCGGGAGAACCTACCTGTACTATCTCCCCTTTTTTCATAATGGCCATCCGGTCTCCCATTCGAAGGGCCTCGGAGAGGTCGTGCGTCACGAAGAAGATGGTCTTGTGCATCTCCTTCTGCAGACGGATCATCTCGTCCTGCAGTTCGCGCCGGATAAGAGGGTCCAGTCCGCTGAACGGCTCGTCCATGAGAAGTATCGAAGCGTCCATCACGAGCGCGCGGGCGATACCGACCCTCTGCCGCATACCGCCGCTCAGGGATGCGGGATAGTACTTCTCCCACCCCTTGAGGCCGACCTGTTCAAGGGCCTCTACGCCCTTTGCGCGCCGGGCTTCCTTCTCCTCTCCCCGGAGTTTGAGTCCGAAGCAGACGTTGTCGAGCACGGTGCGGTGAGGCAGAAGCCCGTAGTGCTGGAAGACCATTGCGATCTTTTCGCGGCGGAAATCCACCAGTTCTCTCTTATGCATCATCGTGACGTTTTCGCCATTGACGATGATTTCACCGGAAGTCGGCTCGACAAGGCGGATAAGGCAGCGGATAAGGGTAGACTTGCCGCTGCCCGAGAGCCCCATGATGATGAACGTCTCCCCGCGGTTCACGGAGAGGGAGACGTTCTTCATCGCGACGACAGCGTCTTCGCCCTTGTCGAGTTCTTCGACGCGTTCTTCGTTCTCGACGTCGGAAGACGATATTCGCAGGTCCTTTTTCCGGGAGTAGATTTTCCACAAATCCCGGATGACTATCGCCTCGGAAGGCGTCTCCAAATTATTTCTCCTCCTTCAACGCGGCGCGAACCTTCTCGGCGGCTTCCGCGGGGAGCCATTTGCTCCAAATATCGTCATATTCGCGGAGGAACCAGACGGCCGCCTGCTGCGTATCCGCGTCGTTCTGGAACATGAACGCGAGCGCTTTGTTGTTCTGTTCAAGCGTCGTTGAATAGTTGCGAAGGAAATCGGCGATTTCCGGGTTTTCCTTCACAAATTTGCTGTTGGCGACGATAAGGACTCTGACTGAAGGGAAGCCGCAGGCGAAATTTTTCTCCTCCGTCCAGAGCGCTTCATCGTACGGAGGCTCCTCCAGGCGTGTCATATCCAGCAGGCCCATGACCCAAGTGGGCTCCCAGTAGTAGGCGAGAACAGGCAGCCCCCTGTCGTATGCGCGTTTGATGGCGGTTGAGAGCGCCGTTTCCGACCCGGCTGAAAAGGCTTCGAAATGCTTCTCAAGACCGTAGCCCTTCATCTTCATTTCGTTGATGGAAGTGACGCGCCAGCCGGCCGGACCGTTGTACAATCTTCCGAGTTTCGGATTTTCCGGATCGATGAAGAGATCCTTATACTTGGCAAGATCGGCCACTGATTTGAGGTCCGGGGCAACCGGCTCGATGCCGCGTTCTTTGTCCCCTTTGATCATGTACGTAGGAACGTACCACCCCTGCGGGGCGTCTGGGAAGTTCGTCCCCAGGCTCTCCGCCTTGCCGCTCGACGTCATTCGCTCCCATACTTCGAGGAGGTTGTCGACCCACCCCTCCATGGAGAGGTGCGCGTCGCCGCGTTCAATCCCCATCATCCCCGGAAGAGACTCTGCAAAGATGTAGTCAACTTTCTTCCCGAAGGCTTTCTCGATGACATAACCGGCGATGCGATTGTGCATTTGGACGCTGTCCCAGCTGAAGTCGACGATGACGACAGTATCGGCAGCCATAACCGGCGCGGCTGTAACGAGGACGGCAAACGTGAGCAAGATTAGCGCATTCACAATTTTTGTTCGCAGTTTCATGCAAACACCTCCTGTTGGATTTGATTCACCATGAGTAGTAGAAAAATGCGATGAATCGGAAAAAAGCGGTAAGTTTGACGGACGCTTCGGAGCTGATATCTGATTTAAACTCAAGTTTGAGTATTTGTCAACATGTAAATATCCAAAAAGTATACAAAAGACTCTGTTTTGGCTGGAGTTGCTCCGTATGCGGTTCTTCTTCATTCGTTCGTTGTTTCGATGGTGTTATACTGTTTTCGTCCGATTTGTTGGGGTATTCGACACGAACTCAAGAAAGATTGAAACAAGAAAGGCTGAAAGAGGAGAGATGCGTAGATGATGACCTTTCAGAGCAGGTTCGAAGACGTTGTCATGTGTACGGAGTTCCTTTTAGGAAAACTGGCCTCATGATGCTTTCTCCGCTTTTTGTTTTTTCGCCGGGCAGAGCGTTGCTGGCGTTGCTGGCATTCGCTTTGAGCTCTGCAACCTGCGTCTACGCCAGGAGATATTTCGAGGGGGCGGACGAACGCCGTTTCTTCATGTACGGCTCTCTCGGCTTTCTGCTCTCGGTGTGGGGAACGCTCTTTTCCGCGCACTGGATTACGTTCGCAGTCTTCATGGAAATCTCCACAGCGTTTCTTTTTTCGCTCATCGCGCTGAAAGAGCGTGACGTAGCACTCCGTTATTTTGTTGTGCAACTTGTAGGGGCGGCTTTTCTTCTGGCGGGTATAGGCGCCGCATACGCCGGTCATGGACCGGCTCTTGTCGGCCCGGTTCCGAAAGATGCGCTCCCGTTTTTTGTTCTCGGCCTAGGCGTGAAAGCGGCGCTTCCTGTGCTTCATTTCTGGCTTCCGGAGGTTCACGGAAGAGCCCCCGCGCCGGTGAGCGCGTTGCTCTCCGGAATGGCGGTGAAGATAGGCGCATTCGGCCTGCTTCAGGCGCTCGGAGCCGACGGTCCGAACTTTCTGGCGCCCGTCGGCGCGATAATGGCGCTTTGGGGCGTTGCTCTGGCTCTTGCGCAGCATGATATGAAACGCCTCTTGGCCTATCATACGGTGAGTCAGTTGGGCTACGTTATCGCCGCGGTCGGCGCCGGAAGTGCTTCTGGATGGTGCGGGGCGCTCTATCACATGGCGGCTCACGGGCTTTTCAAGAGTATGCTCTTTTTATGCGCGGGCGTTCTGGAGAAAGCGTACGGCACTCGTGCGCTGGACCGTCTCGGAGGCGCATGGAAAACGCTTCCTTTCACCTGCGTCCTCTACCTGATCGCTGCAGCGGCTATCGCAGGTCTTCCCGGAACGATCGGCTTCGCGAGCAAATACGTGGTGAAAAACGCGCTTTCCGAGCATCCGATGGTGTCGCTTGCTTTGCTTGCTGCAAATGTCGGTACCGTGATGTCCTTTTGCAAAATGGGCTGGTTCGCCTTCGGCGGCTCGGGCAAGAGCGCGGCGCTGCATTGTTCGGGCGTACGCGCCATGAACGCGGCGTTGGTTTCGCTTGCCGTACCGGTACTCCTTTTCGGTTTTTTTCCGGGGTGGATTCCTCGCTTTCTCGGCGTATCGGAGCCGGAGTTTTTTTCTGCGGCGAAGTGCGGAGAGAGCGTGCTCGTGTTTTTCATCGGAGCGCTTCTTTTCTTTTTGCTCAGAACTCTCCTGAAACCTGCCGAGAAGAATATTCCCGATGCGGATCTTCTCTTCGCAGCGACGGGATGCGCAGTCAGAAAAGCCATTGTGTTTGTGCGGCGTCTGCAGGGAGGAAATCTCAGAGAGTATATCTTCTTTTCGCTGCTTGCCATTCTGATGCTCGTCCTGTTGCTATGACCGTTCGCGGGGCGGACTTTCCGAATGCCGCCCGGTCGGTTGATCCGGCGATCTCTCCATGACCTCGGAAAGCTTTCGATGCGGATTTCTTCTTTACTTTGTTGCTCGCGTAGCAAGAGAAGGATGGTATTATTATAAAGAACTTTTTTAAAGAAAGGATGGTGCGGATGCCCTTTCGCTCCGGTGTTTCCGTTCTTGCTGTTGCGCTCTTTGCGGTGTGGATGGCTCTTAGCGGATCGCTATCCCCGGCTTTTCTGCTCGTTGGACTGCTCGTAGCCTTTCTTATCGCGCGTGTCTCCTGGAGACCGTTTTTCGGGCGGCATATCCGCTTCTCTCCGAAAAACTTCCTTCGGCGGACCGTCGCTTTTGTCTCCTTTGTGCCGTTCTTTCTTTTTGCAATGGTCAAAGCGTCATGGGATGTTGCTCTCCAGGCGTTCCGTCCGGAGCTCTCGATATCCCCCGGCACTTTTGTATATACGCCTTCTCCGGCTTTCAAGGGTTCCATAGTCGCTCTCGCAAACGCTGTGACCCTGACCCCGGGAACGCTTACCGTTGATATCCTGCACGGCAGACGTTCTCTGCTCGTCCATGCCCTCATGGCGGAAGGGGGAGAGGAGACTCTTCGCAGCGACGTCCGGCGGCTGGAGGAGGGAATAGCGGGGTTTACCGAATGATTCTGGCCGCTTTGTGGGGTATGGTGATATCGGGTTTGATAGGGTTTGTACGGGTAGTGACCGGGCCGTCCCCTGCGGACAGACTTGTCGCTGCTGATGCGCTCTCTGTGATCTTTACCATGGTGCTCGTGCTTCTTAGTCTGTATATCGAGACCCCTTTTCTTTTGGACGTAGCGCTTGCCTTCTCAATGCTCTCCTTTGCCGATATGTTGCTGATGGCGAAGTATTTTGAGCACGGGGAGCTGCACAAATGATTCCTCTTCTTCGGTTTCTCGGAGGAATCAGCATCTTTGCGGGCGTTTTTTTCAGCTTCGCCGCCGTGGTGGCCATTCTCCGCTTTCCGGATGTGTATACCCGGCTGCACGGAGGGACGAAAGCGCTTTCGGGAGGGGCGATCCTCATACTCCTTGGCGCCATGCCGTATGCCGGAGGCGTTGCCGGCGCGCTGAAACTCTTCCTCATCGCGGTCTTCTTCCTGGTATCGAACCCGATGGCGTCGCACGCCATCGCAAGGGCATGTCACAGAAGAACCCTTGCGAACAGGCCGATCGATGAAAAGAGGAGGGACGACGTATGAGCGAGCATCTTCTGGCCTTTCTCTATTTCTTTATTCTGTTAACAGCGTTTGTTGCCATATTTCTCGACGACCTTCTCAGCTCGTTCATCTCGCTCTCGGTGACAGGGGTTCTCATGGCGACCGTCTTTGCTCTTTTACGCGCGCCCGACGTCGCGCTGACGCAGGCCATTATCAACTCGGGACTTGTGACATCGCTGTTTCTTGTGGCGTACAGCCGGACGCAACGTACGCCGCCTCCCGCCGGAGAGTGCGTGGAGTGTCCTTTCTGGCTTCGCTGGCCGGGAGCAGCCCTTGTCAGCGCTCTTTTCGCCGCCGTGCTCTTCCGCGGTTTATATGTCTTTTCGGGCGAGCGCATTCCGGGGAGTACGTCCGCTCACTATCTGTCGCAGACTCTTGAAGAGACCGGGGCGCTCAATGTTGTCGCCGCCATCCTTCTCGACTACCGGGCTTTCGATACCCTGGGAGAGACCACAGTCATTTTTACGGCGGTCTTCGGAATTTCGCTGCTTTTATCCGGCGGAAAATATGTTCACTCCGGGCATGGACTCTCTTTCATCGTCAAGCGTGGAATGGCGCTTCTGACTCCCTTTATTCTTCTGTATGCCGCAAGCATTCTCTTCCTCGGCCATCTGACGCCCGGGGGTGGATTCCAGGGCGGCAGCGTCTTCGCAACGGCGGCGATTCTCATCTGCGTCGTCTACGGAACAAACTTCGAGGCTGCGCGCATCTCTCCAAAGAGCAAGGAGACGTTCGAAGCGGGAGGCGCGGTGCTCTTCGTCTTCATCGGACTTCTGGGAATTGCGTGGGGAGGAGGCTTCCTGGCCAATCTTTCCGGTCCGTTTTCCGCAGGCACGCCCGGTTCTCTGTTCAGCGGCGGAAACATGCTGCTGCTCAACCTGGCCGTAGGTATGAAGGTGGGGGCGGGCCTTTCCTCGATCTTCTACACCATGATAAAAATACTCGAACTGGAGGACGACTCATGGCCGTCATGAGCTTTATTACCGTCTCGCTGCTCTTTGCGCTGGGGCTCTTCACCGTCCTTTCCCAGAGAAACGTTTTCAAGACGGTGATCGGTTTGACCCTTATGGAATCGGCGGTGCTTCTGCTCTTGATTTCATGGGCGTATATCCCGGGCGGCTCGGCCCCTATTCTGCCGTTGCAGGGAAAAGGGGTGGACCCGCTTCCGCATTCGTTTACCCTGACGGCGATCGTCATCGGCGCGTGCGATATCGCGTTGGCCTTTGCCTTTATCATGAAACTGCACCGTTTCGAGCGCAGTGTGAACGTGGATGATTTCAGGAGGCTCAAAGGATGATGAGAGAACCCTTGCGCTTCTTCTCTCCTGAAGACATCCCTGTCTGCGATGCAGACCGGAGCTTGTTGCGGCCATGATCTTTCCAAACTATTGGATGCTGTTCGCTATCCTCTTCCCGATGACGGCGGCCTTTATTCTTCAGCTGCTGCATCATTTCGCACCCTCGAAGACCGGAGGATGGATCCTTCTTTCCTGTGGTATCACTTCGTTGCTGACGTTCGGTGCGGCCGTTTCCGCGAGTTCCGGCGTCAGAGTGCTCCGGCTCGGGGGATGGGGCGCCGATTTGGGGGTTCTCCTTGTTTCGGATCCTTTGTCGGCGGTTTTTCTTTTCATCTCCGCTTTCGGAGGAGCGGCTGCCGTGTGGACGACTTTTACGAACATCTCCAAATCAGGGCCGTCAGCGGAGCAGTGGCGTCTCTGCGGTCTTTTTTTCATCCTCTGGGCTTCGCTCAACGGGATTCTTACAACCGGCGATCTCTTCAACCTCTTTATTTTTTATGAAATTCTTGCCGTAGCCGCCTACGTCCTTACAGGCGCCTCGAAAACGCGGGAGGCCCTGGAAGCCGGGCTCAAATACCTCGTCCTGGGGACGGTCGGCGCGTTGCTGATTCTTCTCGCGACGAGCATGCTGTACATGGGGGGCGGAATACTGAATTTCGCGCTGCTCTCTTCAGTTGTCGGCGGCATCCCGCGGGGAGCGCTCGCCGTCGCGGCCGGATTCACGATTGCGGGACTGGGACTCAAGATGGGCATGGTCCCGTTCCATTTTTGGCTGCCTGATGCTCATTCGTCGGCTTCGACGGGAGTGAGCATGCTCCTCTCCGGCGTTGTCGTCAAGGCGTCTTTTTATTCTCTGCTCAGGGTGACGACGCTGCTCTTTCCGGCTGAACAGGCAGGTTTTTCAATACCGGATACACTTCTTGTGCTGGGGCTGCTCTCGCTCTTCACCGGGCATATTTCGGCGCAGCGGCAGACGAGCATCAAGCGCATGCTTGCCTGGTCGACCGTGGCGCACATGGGGTATCTGCTGATCGGCATCGGGTGCGCGTCTCCTCTGGGAGTGGCCGGGGCGCTCCTTCATTCGTTCAACCACGCTGCGGCAAAATCGGCGCTCTTCCTCGGAGCCGGAAGTTTTTCGACGCTCTCCGGCAGCAAGGAGTGGCGTTCCTTTACCGGTTTCGGACGACGTTTTCCCCGCGAAGGCGCGGCGTTTCTTCTGCTCGCGGCGTCGATCATCGGACTGCCGCCGCTGGGCGGTTTTTGGGGCAAGTGGATGATCGTTCTTGCGGCGATGGAGAAAGGGCGCTGGATGACCGCCGTCGCAGTGGAGCTTGGAACGGCGCTCTCCTGCGTCTATTATGTTCCCGTGCTCCTTCGTCTGTTCTCGCCCCGCCGGAGCGAAGATACTCCTGCTGCCGGCGCCTTTCACTCCGGCATGCTCTTTATTGCGCTGGGAATGACGCCGCTTCTTCTCGCCCTTTTTTACTTCGTACCGTCGTTGTATGAGTACCTGATTGCTGCAGGAGAGTGGGTCGTTTCGCCCGCGCTGTACAGAGACGCCGTTCTGGGCTCGATGATTCCCTGAGCCGAACCCTGCAAGGGGGTCTGGCCTAATCCAAAAAAGGAGGCTGAGAGGATGACACGTTTCAATGACCGGCACGAGTTGTTGGAAAATCTGCAACGGCTGCTTTCAGAGTCTCGAAGGGCTGCTTTGAAGGCAGTAAACGCCGAGATGCTTCGTGCGTACTGGGAGATGGGAAAGGCGCTTTCCCAATGGGAGGAAACGCACGGAGGCTCTCCCGACCTTCTTGAAGGAGTGGCTGCGGATCTTGCGTCGGATTTCGGCAAAGCGTTTTCCGGAAAGAAACTTGCCGCTATCCTGAAGTTTTTCAAGGAATACGAAAACCGTCCTCCGCTCTTTCGTTTCAGGGAGGAGAGCGATCTCGCCGAATCCGGCCTTCGCTCCCTTGATCCCGGACTGAGCTGGAGCCACTACACGGTGATGATGGATATCGAAGATTCGGCCGTCAGGGACGAAGTCGAACGAAAGGTATCGCGCGAAGGATGGACGGCGTCCGAACTGGAAAAGCATCTGAGGGCCGCCGGAGAAAAAACCTCCGACGTGACCGACGATATGCCGCTCTTCGAGGAGAGGACTCCTCCTTCACCGGAAGACTACGTTGTCGATCCCCACGTTCAGGCGTTCATGGGAATACCCGACCGTCAGCGGCTGACAGAGAGCATTCTAGAAAGGGCGCTGCTCGATCACCTTCAGCGGTTTCTTCTTGAATCCGGCAAAGAGCTCTACCTGGTGGAACGTCAGAAAAAGATGGAGCTCAAGGGAGGGGCGCGCTATATCGACCTTGTCTTCTACTCGCGTTCTCTTCATGCGTTTTTTCTGGTAGAGTTAGTCTGCGGAGATTTTTCGAGTGAAGACGAAGAAAAACTGTCGCTCGTCCTTGAGTATATGTCGCGAGAAAGCGCTCTGTCCGACGAAAATCCTCCTGCGGCGTTGCTTATCGCCGTATCTCGAACCGCCGGGAGAATGAAGTATCTCTTCGCGTCGAAAGAGCGGGAGCTGGAGTACAGACGTTTGCTCCCCTCTGAGGATCAGCTTGCCGTCGAAATTCAGAGGGAACAGGTCGATATACTGAAGCGATATCCTCACCTGGAGGATGAGTAGCGTCCTTTCGGGGCTGAGGCGAAGAAAATACACAAAATGTGCGAATCCTGGCTTGACAAAAGATGCCGAGAAGCGATATAGTGAATACATAGGGACCTTGAAAAAGCAGAATATTCTGCGCATCGTATGCGTTCAGGGTGTTTTGCCCCAATAGGGTTATTGTATTTTTTAGTCGTTACTCGGGGGAGCGAATGCTCCTCCGATTTTTTTATCTATACTATTTCATACAGGACATGGAGGGGACAACATGGCGAAACCTATAGTGGCGCGGTGGGAGTGGAGGACGTTCGGGTCAGGATTCGAAGAACCCGAGGCGAGAATCAGGCAGTTCGAGCAGGGGAATTATAAAGAGAGCGAGGAGGTCTACGTGCTCTCCCGGAACAGCGATGAGAACGTGAAGGTGCGGGACGATCTTCTGGATATCAAGTCGCTTCAGGAGGTCAATGCGGATGGCCTGGAGCAGTGGTTCCCCGTGATGAAGGCCGGATTTCCGATCCCGCAAGACGATCTCCGGAAGCTTTTCTCCTACTTTAAAGCCCCGGAACCTATCTTCGGCAGAAAAGAGTACACTTTCGACCAGTTCCTCAACGAGATCGTCCGCCCCAATCAAAATCTGCGCCTGGTGCATGTGAAGAAGAAGCGCTATATCTACGTCATCAACGGGGCCGTCGTCGAAATAGCGGAAACGGATTTCGACGGAGTGGCGCTTCGCACCATCTGCGTCGAGCACGAAGATCCTGAAGTCGTCATGAAGACGGTCCGCGAGCTCGCTCTGGAATCCCTTCCGAACATCAACTACATCCAGGCGATGAAGAAGACCGTAGGGATGGCATAGGCGATGGATACGCTCAAGTCAGTCATCGACGTAGGCACAAACTCGATCAAGTTCTATGTCGCCAGGAGACGTCCCGACGGTTCGCTGGAAGCGGTGCTCGACAAGAACGATATTGCGCGCCTCGGCGAAGGACTTCGCGAGACGGGCAAGATTTCTCCGGAGCCTCTGGAGCGAAACGCTCGTTCCGTGGCCGCTTTTGTGGAAGAGGCTCGTTCTCTCGGCGTGCCATCGCCTGAAATAGTGGGCACGATGGCGCTGCGGACCGCTTCCAACGCTTCCGATTTCGTCGCGAAGGTCAAGGAGCTCACCGGTCTTTCGCTCCGTGTGATCGAAGGGGAGGAGGAGGCGCGCCTTTCCTACCTTGCGGTTCTTTCGGCTCTTCCTATAGGAAAAGGGGAGCTTGTTACCTTTGATACCGGCGGAGGCAGCACCGAGTTCGTGTACGGCAGGGGGGGAGAGATGCTCCGCAAGTTCAGCGTGCCGCTGGGAGCGGTGAGAATCACCGAGGAGTTTTTCAAGGACGATCCGGTTCGCGAGAACTCAGTAGACGCTGCGTTTGCCGAAATTCGCAAAAGTCTGAAGGAGGGCGGAGCGGGCGGCTCGACGGATATGCTCGTCGGGATGGGGGGTACGGTGACCAGCCTTGCCTCGGTGAAGCACAAGATGGAGGTCTACGATCCGGATATCGTGCAAGGATCGGTCTTGACGCTTGAGGATATACGGGGGATGATAACGATGTTCTCCTCGATGACTCTGGAGGAGCGTCGCGGCGTTGTTGGATTGCAGCCGAAACGCGCCGACGTGATCCTTGCGGGAACATGTATCGTCAGCGTCCTGCTCGAAATCTTCGGCGCTTCGTCGTTTACGGTGAGCGACCGCGGGCTTCGGCATGGGCTCGCGTTCGAGCTCTTTTCGCGGTAGTTTCTCGTAAAGGGGTGTTTCGTTCCGAACCGGATACGTATTCGTTGACGGGGCGGAGTGTTGGAGTACTTTTAAATTCCTCGGGAGGTGTTCTTGATGAAACGGATTATTGCTGTTCTGTGTCTGGTCTTTCTTGTGGCGCTGATCCCGGCGGCGGCATTCGCCGCCTACCCGGAGAAGCCGATCCGAATGGTGAATTACGTCGGTCCCGGAGGACTGATGGACGTAACGAGCAGAAAGTTCGTTTCTATTGCGGCGAAGTACACGGATGCCACATTCGTAGTGGAGAACAAGGAAGGCGCGGGCGGACTCGTCGGAATGCAGGCGGTTCTGGAGCAGCCCGCCGACGGGTACACGATATTCGCGGCGACGACGTCCAACATCGCCAAGGTGCTGACCTCGAAAAAGAATGTGGACGAGTTTATCTGGGGTTTCGAGTGGATCGCGATGCTCATGCAGGACCCCGAATGCCTTATCGCGGCGAAGGACAGCCCTCTGAACACGTGGGAGGCGGTGCATAAGGACGCGATGGAGAAGAACGGCGGGCAGCTCTGGACAGGTCCGGCTGCGGGAGGCAACGACCATCTCATGGCGATGAAGGTATGGGACAAGTCGGGGATGAGCGCGAAGTGGATTCCGTACAGCACCGGGCCGGAAGCGATGATGGCGCTGCTGAGCGGGCAGGGCGCCGTGTATGTCGGCAATCCTGCGGATATCGGCGGCCGCGAGGGCTTCTCCATCATCGCCGTGGCGAGGAAAGAGCGGCTCGCGAAATTCCCCGATGCGCCGACCTTCGTCGAACTTGGCGTTGAAGGCCTTGAAGAAGAGGCGATGTGGCGCGGTTTCGCGATGAAGAAAGGATCTCCCGAGGAAGCCATGCTCTGGTGGGAAGAACTTCTGAAGAAGGTCGCCGCGGACTCCGAGTGGAAAGAATTTCTCGAGAAGGACGGAATCGACGTCGTCGACTACGGCCGCGAGAAGTTCAACGCACAAGTGCGGAAGGATATCGACAATTTTACGGTTTACCTCAAGAAGTACGGTCTGATAAAGTAAACTTTTTGCTCTTTCTCTTCGGATGCGGACCAACGAGTGCGGGGCATCGCCCGAGACGGCGGTTCCCCGCATTTCATCCGCAGGCAGCATGGCGTTTGGCGACGTCTTAAAAAATGGAGCCGGGGTGCTCCCGGAGGTGGTTCCATGGATTCTCTGCTTGTGTTTCTCGGCGGGGTCGACAGTTTCCCCGTCTGGATTCTTTCGTTTCTTGCCGTCATAGCGCTGACGGCCTTCCTGACACGTGGGAAGCACGCGCCGTTCAGGGGGCGTATAATCATCTGCGTGTCGTTGCTTTTCCTTGCATTCGCTTTCTTTCTTCTCTCATTCGGTCTCGAGGAGATCGAAGCCGTCGGAAGCAGCGCCAGAACGGCGCCCAGGCTCTGGGCTGCAGGACTGGCTTTTTTTACTCTGGATCAGCTGCGACGCACGCTCCTGGGGAAGGCTCCTGAGGATCCGAAGACCGGTGACGTACAACGGGTTCTGCTGGCTGCGGCCATTGTCGCTTTCTCTCTTTGGGGGATGGAGATCGTCGGTTACCTGATCTCCTCGGGCGGAATGATTCTTCTCCTTCTGCTGCTCTTTGGAGAACGCCGGTTGTTTATCCTTCTTTCACTGACAGGGGGCTGGATGCTCTTCTCCTGGTTTGTCTTTATTCGCCTGCTGCATCTCTCGCTTCCTGCGGGCATCTATTTCGGATAGGGGGAACGTCGAATGGATCTTTTCTCCCATTTGCTTGACGGACTCGGAGCGCTCATGGGAATTACTCCTTTGCTTGTAATTATGGCGGGCGTGGCGATCGGCATTCTTGCAGGCGCCATGCCCGGCATCTCTCCCTCCATGGCCGTCGCGTTGCTTCTGCCATTTTCCTTTGGAATGACCCCCTCGATGGGGCTCGTCCTGCTTTGCGCTATCTACCTTGCCTCCAACTACGGGGGGTCGATCACCGCCGTCATGGTGAACACGCCGGGGACGCCCTCGGCTGTGGTTACCGCCTTTGACGGCTATCCTCTGACACGAAAAGGCGATGCGGGAACCGCGCTCGGCGTTTCTCTTGTCGCTTCTGTTGCCGGAGGATTTATCGGAATCATCATCCTGGTGCTCTTCTCGGCCCCCTTGGCGCGTATGGCGCTGAAGTTCTGGCCTGCGGAGTACTTTGCTCTGGCAATTCTCGGACTCTCCACGATAGCCTCTTTGGGAGGAGGACGCTGGCTTGAGTCCTTCATGGCGGTGCTTCTGGGGCTGCTCCTGAATACCATCGGGCTCGACCCTCTCAGCGGTGTTAGCCGCTTTACGTTCGACGTGGTCCGCTTGTACGACGGTTTCTCCTTCATTCCGGTGCTGATAGGCCTTTTTGCTCTCAGCGAGGTCTTTTCCGGGATCGAATCGGGAGAGGTCGGTATACCCCCCGTGCAGCCCGACAAGGAGCGTTCTCCCTGGCCGACGGTACGCGAATATTTGAAGCTGAAGTACTCCATGATTCGCGCTGGAATCCTGGGTACGGTCATCGGGGTATTCCCGGGCGCGGGCGGCACGATCGCCTCCTTCATCGCCTACGACGTCGAGAAACGACTCAGCAAAGATCCGGACAGCTTCGGGAAAGGTGCTCCCGCCGGTGTTGCCGCCGCTGAGGCGTCGAACAGTTCTTCCGTGGGAGGAGCCCTTGTCCCGCTGCTTACATTGGGTATTCCGGGCAGTTCCTCCGCCGCGGTACTCATCGGCGCGCTGATGATCCACGATCTTCAACCCGGGCCGGAGCTTTTCACCCGGCATCCGGAAGTCGTGTACACGCTCTTCTCCAGCCTCTTCGTGGCGAACATCTTTCTTCTTCTCCTTGGTCTCCTCGGGGCTCGTCTCTGGATAAAGGCTGCGCTCATCCCGAAACGCCTGCTCTACCCGATGATTTTCGCCTTCTCCTTCATCGGGAGCTACGCTGTGCGCTCGTCTCTCTTCGACGTCGGCGTCTGCCTCGTGTTCGGTCTTCTCGGCTGGTTGCTTTCCAGAAGCAAAATCCCCGTCTCTCCGATCGTCCTGGGCATGATACTGGGGACAATGATCGAAAAGAATCTCCGGACGACCATCATGATGGGCGGCGTTTCCCTCTTCTTTCAGCGGCCTCTTTCGCTGACGCTGCTTGTGTTGGCTTTCGCCTCCGTGGTGATACCTTTCATCAGGGAGAAAAAACGGACCGGCGGGGGATTGTAGTGTTCTCTCCGTTCTTTGCTGCAATCAATTTGTTCGGCGGGTTGGCGCTCTTTCTCTACGGCGTGGAGGAGACGACCACAGCGTTCGGTTCCAGCTTCGGCGGCAAGTCGAAAGAGCTGCTGATCCGCTTTACGCGAAGAAAACCGATGGCGTTTCTCTTCGGTATGGTTCTTGCCGCGCTTGCTCAAGGAAGTTCCGTAGCGACTTCTTTCGCCATCGGTTTCGTAGATGTTGGTATGCTTTCATTCGCCGGCTCGGTGGTCGTAATGATGGGGGCGAGTGTTGGCGGAACATTTGTCACTCTCCTTCTAAGTCTTAACATCGCATCTATTTCCCCTCTGCTATTCGGAATAAGCTACTTGATGAAACGTTTAGGGAAGAAAACCGTCTATCGTATAGGCTGTGTTCTCCAAGGAATATCACTTATTCTGCTTGGTATGTTTGTTCTGGATTTGGGGGTAAAACCTCTGCTGTCGGCTCCTTGGTTTGCAGAGATAGTGACAGCGGCAGGACGCAATGGACTGCTCATGGGATTGGTGGCTTTCGTAGCTACAGCAATTCTTCAAAACAGTTCCGCCGTCATGGCACTTGTGATCACACTCGCGACTTCCGGAGCGCTTCCATCAACTGCTATTCTTCCCGTAGTTTGCGGTACGCACGTTACCGTGCTGATAGCAGGTTTTGTGGGACGAAAAAACGCCAGAAAACTTGGAATTTGTACCTTTATTTACAAGTTTTTAGGCGTTCTTGTTATCCTTCCGCTGTTTCCGTGGCTTCAGAGAGTTATTTCCTCGAGCGGGGGAAGTCTTACCGCTTTGGTTGTACAGGTTCAAGTTGGCGTAGCACTCTTCAATGCGCTAGTTTTTTCCCCGTTCACTGAATTTCTCGTCCATATTTCAACTGTAATTGCTGAAAGAACAGGAGAGGAGCGTCTCGGCGCCCCGATCTATCTTGACGACGAACTGACCGACGTCCCCTCTCTCGCGATCCTTCTGCTGTCGAAAGAGATGATCCGTCTCGCGAACTATATTGAGATGTACTGCCAGGTGCTCTTTGCGCCGGAGAAGCGCCTCGAAGGGTTCGAGGAACTTCCCTTCGCCATACGCGAACTTTCCGAAGCCTGCCAGGAGTACATGTTCGAGATTCATATTCCATCGGACGACGATGCGCTTCGGGAAAACTACTCCACTGTCTCCTATTCTATGGTATCCTTTCGTCAGATGGCCAAAATCCTCTCCGGCGAACTGCGCCTTCTTGCCGAGGCCGGAGTGGCGGCGCAATTTGTCCGGGAGCTGGGTGAAAAAACCTGGCGGGAGCTCTCCAAACTTGCGCTGACGGATATCCGGCTTGCGCTCAGGGCATTCGCCCTCGCGGACGCCGATTTTGCTTCGGAAGCGGGGCGCTATGAAAGAGAATTCGAAGAGCTGGATAGGCGGATACGTCTCAGACTGGGAGTAGACGCCCTCAATAGACGCGAGCTCGCACCTTTGCTTGATTTCATGTCGCAGATCTTTCTGCTTGTGAAGACGTCTCTCGAAGTTGCCAGGGGAGAAGCCCGACGCGACCGCGAAGCGGGCTGATATCTCGGGGGAGGTGAAGTCACCCGGTGACGAAGAATGCAACGATACAGTCTTTTTTGTACGCGACCGACAGAGAGCGGATAGTTTCCAAGGTTGTGTCGATGGGGGAGCGGGCTGCGCAGCTTCTCGAAAACTCGGTGAGCGCGCTTCTTGACCAGGATTCGGCGCTCGCACGGCGGATTATAGCCGAGGATGACGCGATCGACCAGATGGAAGGGGAGATCGACCAGGAGTGTCTCGGATCCATCGCCATGCGCTCGCCCGGTAAGGATGAACTGTACTTCGTCTTCGCAGTTCTCAAGATCATTACCGACCTGGAACGAATCGGCGACCAGGCGGTGAACATCGCGGAGAAGGCGCTGAAAGTAACGCCGGCAGTTGTCTTCCCCCGGCGGGACGCTCTTTTGAAGATGCTGCGGGTGGTTCTTTCGATGTTCCGCCAGGCGCTGCAGGCCTTCAGGAACGAGGACAAGCACATGGCCGCCACGCTGTGGAAGCGCGACGACGAGGTGGACTCCATGTATGCTCAGTGTTACGCGGATTTTTTACATGACGCGGTCGCCCATTCGGGAAACGACGATCCGCAGACGATGGAGATAGGCGCGCTGGAGCTATGGACAGCCCGTCACCTGGAGCGAGCGGGAGATCACGTCATCAATATCGTGGAACGAGTCTATTTCATGGTCGAGGGAAAATACTTCCCGAGCAAGGCGGCCAGGAAAGGCTCTTTCAAGATAAAAACCTCCGGAGAATAATCGTTTCCCGCCTTTCTTTTTTTCTGACCAATATTGACAAGCCTCTGAAAGTGTGTATAATGTTCTTAGTCAGTATTAGTCAGAAATACGCAGGGGGGATACGAAATGAAAAAGGCGGTCGGCATAGATCTTGGAACGACGAACTCCGTCATCGCAGTTATAGAAGGTGGTACTCCGGAAGTCATCGCGAACGCGGAGGGAGGGCGAACAACTCCTTCGGTTGTCGCTTTTACAAAAGACGGCGAGCGTCTGGTGGGATCGCTTGCAAAACGGCAGGCGACATTGAACCCGGAAGGAACGCTCTTTTCTGTAAAGCGATTTATAGGACGGAAATACAATGAAGTAGCTTCCGAGCTGAAGATCGTCCCGTACAAGGTGAACGAAGGGGCCAACGGAGCCGTCAGGTTTTCGGTTGGAGGAAAAGAGTACGCGCCCGAGGAGATAAGCGCCTCCGTGCTCCGCAAGCTGGTCAGCGACGCGTCGTCCTATCTCGGCGAGAAGATAACGGACGTCGTGATCACGGTTCCGGCCTACTTTAACGACGCGCAGCGCCAAGCCACCAAGGATGCGGGGACCATCGCCGGGCTGAACGTGCTCCGCGTGGTGAACGAACCGACGGCGGCGGCTCTTGCCTACGGACTTGACAAAAAGAAGGAACAGAAAATCATGGTCTTCGACCTCGGAGGAGGCACGTTCGACGTCTCTATTCTCGACATCGGCGACGGGGTAGTGGAAGTGCTTTCTACTTCCGGCGACACCCACCTCGGAGGCGATGACTTCGACAAGGTCGTCGTCGACTGGATTGCCGACGAGTTCCGCAAGGAGAACGGCATCGACCTCCGCAAGGACAAGCAGGCGCTCCAGCGGCTCTACGAAGCGGCGGAGAAGGCGAAATGCGAGCTCTCGTCGAGGACGAGCACGGAGATCAGCCTTCCCTTCATCACCGCCGACGCAAACGGCCCCAGACATCTGAACATGGCGATTACGCGGGCCAAGTTCGACCAACTTACTGCTCCCCTCGTAGAGCGCTGCGCCGGCCCCGTAAAAGACGCGCTCTCCGCGGCCAAGCTCTCCGAGAAGGATATCGACGAAGTGGTCCTCGTAGGAGGTTCCACGCGCATTCCGGCGGTTCAGGATGTTGTCCGCAAACTCACGGGTGGTAAACAGCCCAATATGTCGGTGAACCCGGACGAAGTGGTGGCGGTAGGCGCGGCGGTACAGGCCGGCATTATCAGCGGCGAGATGAAGGATGTGCTCCTCCTCGACGTTATTCCGCTCTCTCTCGGCGTGGAGACCATGGGCGGCGTGATGACGAAGCTCATCGAGAAAAATACCACGATTCCGTGCAGGAAAGCGGAAATATTCTCGACAGCGGCGGACAACCAGCCTGCGGTAGACATCGTGGTGCTCCAGGGCGAACGTGAGATGGCGAAGGATAACCGCATCCTCGGCAACTTCAAGCTTGAGGGAATACGGCAGGCCCCCAGAGGGTTGCCGCAGATCGAAGTGGCTTTCGATGTCGACGCCAACGGCATCCTGAACGTCACGGCGAAGGACAAGGATACCGCAAAGGAGCAGCGTATCACCATCAACGGGTCGACAAATCTCGACAAATCCGAAGTGGAGCGCATGATCCGCGATGCCCAGGAGAACGCCGCCGAGGACAGGAAGAAGAAAGAGCTCGCCGAGGCCCGGAATGAACTGGAAACGGTTGTCTACCAGTTGGAGAAGGCGCTTGAACAGGCGGCGGCGAACGTACCGGAGAACGAGAAGGCCCGGGCCCGTAACCTCGTGGAGGAGGGAAAATCTGCATTGTCCAAGAGCGACGCAACGCTGGACGCCCTTCGCGTCGCCTCCTCCGATATCAAGCAGATGCTGCAAATTCTGGCGTCGTCGAACGCCGGAGGCCCTGAACCGCAGCCCGCATCCTCGGCTAGAAGCGGCGACGACGTTGTGGACGCCGAATTTGTGGATAACTCCGAAAACCGCGGCTGAGGCTTTTAACGAAGGGCCGGCGGCCTGAAAACACACTTCCGGCGATTTGCCGGTTTTCAATAGAGAGAAGCCTGCGGGAAAATTGCCCGCAGGCTTCTTTACGGGTATACTACTTTCATTACTGGAGGTGACAGGATGTCATTGACTTTTTCGCCGCTTTCGATAGATATGAGGAGCGACTACACCCCTCTTTTCGACAAATGTTCCGAAAAAACATCCGACTACACGTTCGTGAATATCTGGGCATGGTCGGACGAACGCAAGTATGAGTTGGCTTTCGCCAGGGATCTTTTCTGGCCTCGCGTGACGAGTTCCGCTCCGGTGTACTGGGCGCCGGTGGGTAACTGGGAGGCGACCGATTGGGAGAGTGTGCTGCCGGAGCTCTTCCCTGACGGCATGACGTTCGACCGGACGCCGGAGAAACTCGCGCAGCTTTGGAGCGAACGTCTGGGCGACCGTGTGACGCTGGAGGAACAGCGTTCGGAATGGGAGTACGTCTACTCCGTGGAGGAGCTTGTGGCGCTTCGAGGAAACCGTTTTCACAAGAAAAAGAACCTCCTGAAGCAGTTTCAGAGGGAGTACGTTTCTGAATATAAGGCGCTCGGACGCGACGATGTTGAGGAAATCCTCGAGATGCAGCAGCTTTGGTGCGAGTGGAAGAGCTGCGACGACATCCCCGGCCTTCGGGCGGAAAACCACGCGATTTCGCGTGTCTTGAAGAAGTGGGATCTCCTTCCGGGGTTGCTCTGCGGCGCGCTCTACGTTAAAGAGTACATGGTAGCCTACGCCGTGGGCGAGCCGATGACGGACGACATGGTCGTGGTGCATTTCGAGAAGGGGCTTGCGGAGTACAAGGGCGTCTACCAGGCGATCAACCAGTCCTTCCTGGCGAACTCCTGTTCCGGCTTCGCGTGGGCCAACCGCGAGCAGGACATGGGCGAGGAGGGGGTTCGGAAGGCCAAGGAATCGTACAACCCGTCGCACTTCCTTAAGAAGTACCGCGCCGTCTGGAAGGGGTAGAGCGATATGCCCGACTGGGAGAAGAGCACGCTCTTCCGGGCCTTCCGGCACCGGAATTTCCGCCTGTTCTACATGGGGCAGATCGTCTCGCTCTCCGGACTCTGGATGCAACGGGTTGCCATGAACTGGCTTGTCTACAGAATCACGGGTTCGCCGCTGCTTTTGGGGACGGTCGATTTCATGGCGCAGATTCCCGTGCTGCTCTTCGGCTCTTTTACGGGGGCCTTTCTGGAGGGGCGGAACCTGCGGAAGGTCATCATGATCTGTCAGACCATCAGCATGCTCCACGCCCTTACGCTTGCCATTCTGACGTTAAGCGGCGTTGTCGAGTACTGGCATATCCTGATACTCGCCGCTGTCATCGGAACGTCGGATTCTTTCGAGGTTCCGGCCCGGCAGGGGTTTACGATACGCCTGGTGGAGGACGAACAGGATCTCGGCAACGGCATCGCCCTCACGTCCACTCTTTTCAACGTCACTCGTCTTATCGGCCCGTCGGTCGCCGGTATGGTCATCGCATTGGTAGGGGAGGGCATCTGCTTCCTGATGAACGGTATGGCCTATTCGGCGACGCTCACGGCGCTCTTCCTGATGCGCTTCAGACGTCCGCTTGTTTCGGAAAGTACGAAGAAGGGGGTGCTCGAAGGGATGAAGGAGGGAATTCGTTACGTCGCGGGCTTTCTGCCCCTGAGGAACTACCTCTCCGCGATCGCTCTTGTGAGCTTCTTCGCCTTCCCGTACATGGTGCTGCTCCCCGTCTTTGCCCGCGAGATTCTCGGCGGCGGACCCCGGACGCTTGGTTTCCTGATGGGCGCAACCGGGCTTGGCGCGCTCGCCGGGTCGGTCCGTCTCGCCCTGCGAAAGTCGCCAGTCGGACTGGGCAAGATCATGGCTGTCTCCTGCATTCTTTTAGGAATTACGATGGCGCTCTTTTCCCAATCCGGGATCTTCCCTCTTTCGCTGCTCCTGATGGCGTGCCTTGGTTTTTTCATGGTCTCCACGCTCGTTTCCTGCAATACGCTCGTCCAGACTCTTGTGGACGAGGACAAACGAAACCGCGTCATGAGCCTCTTCATCGTGTGCGCGATGGGCATAACACCGCTGGGGAGCCTCAACGCCGGATGGCTCGCCTCGAACATAGGAGCGCCGACGACCCTTCTTGCGGGTGGCGCCGTCAGTTTTCTCATCGGCTTGTGGCTGTTACGTTCGTGGCCCGTTATGTGGGCGCTCTCGGAGCCGGTGTATAGAAAGAAGAATCTGCTGTAGCGCGTTCCCCCGGATTTGGGGTATACTCTGAAGAAGAAAAAAATACCCATTTAAGGTATTGCGGAGGTGATCGGAATGGCGAAAGAGCGTATTCTTATCGTCGGCGGCGACGCCGCCGGCATGTCCGCCGCGGGTCAGATCAGGAAACTGCTGCCCGATTCTGAAATTGTCGTCTATGAGCGAAGCGGCTATTCCTCATATTCAGCGTGCGGAATCCCTTACTTCATCGCCGGGCTCGTCGAACCGGAAACGCGCCTGGTGGTCCGCACGCCCCGGGAGTTCCTGGAAAAGCAAAATATCGTCGTTCATGTCAGGCACGAAGTGCTTTCGCTTGATCCCGGCGCAGGCAAGGTGAAGGTTCGCGATCTTGAGACGGGCAGAGAGTTTGCCGACGGTTTCGACAAACTGCTCCTGGCGACCGGCGCGAGTCCCGTCGTGCCGCCGCTGAACGGCGCCAAGGCGGACGGTATCTTCAGCCTCGGCGTCCTTGAGACGGGCATCGCCGCACGCAAGTTTATCGACCAGCATCGCCCGCGCCACGCAGTGGTCATCGGAGGAGGGTATATCGGCCTTGAAATGGCGGAGGCTTTCGCCTGCGTCCGTGGAATCAAGGTCACCCTGATCGACAAGGCGCCGCAGGTGATGAGCACCTTCGACCCCGATATGGCGGATCATATCGCGGAGGCAATACGCGGCATCGGGACGGAACTTCGTCTTGGCGAAACGCTGCTCGGTTTCGGCACCGAGGGAGGGAGAGTGCGCTCCGTCATCACCGAGGGGGGAACCATCCCCACCGACATGGTGATCATGGGACTTGGAGTACGCCCCAACTCGCAGCTCGCGGAGGAAGCCGGCCTGAAGCTCTCCGTCCGCAACGCTATCGCAGTCGACGAGACTATGGCGACTTCGCACCCCGCCGTCTGGGCGGCCGGAGACTGCGCCTCGACGACGCATCTCATGACCGGAAAACCCTTCTGGGTGGCCCTCGGGACCGTGGCGAACAAGATGGGGCGGGTCGCAGGAATTTCTATGGGGGGCGGCCGGGCTTTCCTGAAGGGCGTGCTCGGCACCGCCATGAGCAAGCACTGCGCATACGAAGTCGCGCGCACCGGCCTTTCGACTCGGGAGGCGGAGGACGCCGGATTTGCCTTCCAGTCCGCGGTCATCAAGACAAAGACCAGGGCCGGATACTACCCCGGCGCGGAGAGCATGCACGTCAAGCTGCTCGGTGAAGAGGGAACGGGACGCCTTCTCGGGGGCCAGATCGTCGGCGGTCAGGGATCCGCGAAACGGGTCGACATCATCGCCACGGCTCTTGCGGCCGGAATGACGGTACACGACCTTATCGATCTCGACCTCGGCTATGCGCCGCCCTTCTCGATGGCATGGGATCCGGTGCAGATTGCCGGGCGTGAATTGATGAAGAAGGTCGGAGGGGAGTAGCGCATTCAGAAAAGCGATCCGCCTGAGCGCTTTCCCGATGAGTTGAGGGTACGCTCCCGCACTTCGCAGAACGTATGTGCGAGGTTTTCCGGGAGCGTTCTCTTTTTATGAATGTTGTATAATAGATATCATTTTTAGGAGGAATTGTCGTGCTCTCTCAGAAAATCGATGCAATGAAAGACGAACTGATCGCCGCGCTTCAGGAAAGCGTTCGTATCCCAAGCGTAGGAGGCGATCCCGAGGAAGGCGCTCCATTCGGCGCCGGGCCCCGTAAGTCGCTCGACTGGACGCTTGCGTTCGCCGAGAAGATGGGGTTCAGGACGAAAAACGTGGAGAACGTCGCCGGATGGGCGGAGATGGGCGAGGGCGACGAGATGGTCGCAGTGCTCGGGCATCTCGACGTCGTTCCCGAGGGGAAGGGATGGACAGTCGATCCCTGGGGCGGCGAACTGAAGGACGGCATGATCTACGGCAGGGGCGTTCTTGACAACAAGGGCCCCGTCATGGTGGGTCTTTTCGCCGCGAAGGCGATCTTCGACTCGGGCATCGCGCTGAAGCGCCGAATCCGCGTGATCTTCGGAACGAATGAGGAGCGGGGAAGCAAGTGCATGAAGCGCTACGTCGAGGTCGGAGAGGAACTGCCTGCGGCCGGATTCACCCCGGATGCAGAGTACCCCATCATCTATGCCGAGAAGGGAATTCTTACGTACACGCTTTCTCTTCCGTTCGCACCCTCCGGCGAGATGAAGCTGCTCTCTCTCGAAGGCGGCGTGGCGGCAAACGTCGTCATGGCGGAAGTCAAGGCGGAGATAACCGACCCTCGTCCCGAGTGCAGAAAACGCATCATGGACGCGGCGGCCGCCTGGAAAGGCCCCGAGGGGAGTTCGCTCAGCGCGGCGGAGGATGCTGCGCAACATATCGTGACCCTTGAGATGAAGGGCCATCCCGCCCACGGGAGCACCCCTGAGAAGGGAATCAATGCGCTCGCCTGCCTCGCCGACTTCATGAACGGTCTCAGACTGAAAGGGGAGCAGGGGGATTTCTTCGCCCGCTTCTCGAAGCTTATAGGTTTCGAGACCGACGGCGCCTCGCTTGCCATTGCAATGAACGACGACGTCTCGGGCGCGCTCACCGCATGCGTCGGCGTGGTGAAGATAACGGACGGACGGGCGACCTTTACCCTCAACATCCGCTACCCCGTAACGAAAAAAGAGAAGGAGATTACCGGACCCCTTCTTGAGACATTTGCGCAGAACGGTATCGCTGTCGAAAGCGCAACCTCGGCCAATCCTCTCTATATGCCTCCCGAGTCCCGCCTCATCAAGGCGCTGCAGAAAGCCTACACCGAGGTGACCGGCGAAGAGGCCGAACTGCTCGCCATCGGCGGCGGCACCTACGCCAAAACCATGCCGAACGTCGTGGCCTTCGGCCCCGTCTTCCCCGGACAGACCTACAAAATTCACGAGGAAGACGAGTGCTGGTCGGTGGAGGATATCATGAAGAACGCTCATATCATGGCGAAAGTTCTCGTCGAACTCGCCGAGAGGAAGTAACCTGCGCTCGCAGGGGGCGTAGTACACAGCACGCGTACAAAGAGGGGAGAGCCGGTATTCCCGGGCTCTCCCCTCTCCTTGTTCATGCTCTGCTGCCGAATCCGATGTTATTCCGGCTTGATTTTTTTGTAGAATATGCTCTTTCCGCCCTGGACGGTGAGCACGACGGCGTCTTTGTCCACGGGGTTGTGGGTCTTCGGGTCCATCGTCAACGTCGCATGGTGAAGCTGCAGATCCTTCGTTGCTTCAAGGGCGTCGCGGATGGCCTTTGAATCAGCGCTTCCGGCGCGCTCGATCGCGTCGACGAGCCAATAGAGGCTGTCGTAGGCGAGCACGGCGATGGCGAACTCCTGGCACTCGTCGTTGTACTTCTCTTTATAAGCGTCGAAGAAGGGCTTCATTGCCGGGTCCTGACGGGCGAGATGGTACATCCAGTACGAACCCTCAAGAGCCTCCCCCGCGATTTCGACCATGAACTCGCCGTAACCGTCGCCGCCGATGAAGATGATGTCTTCCATTCCAAGCTCCCTCGCCTGCTTGATCGGAAGCGCCAGGTCCTTCCCGATGTTCGGAAGAACCAGTATTTCGGCGTCCGTCTGCTTGATCTGCGTGAGCTGGGCCCGGAAGTCGACGTCCTGGCCGCCGCGGAACGCGTGCTCCGCGACAACCGTGCCGCCGAACTCTTCGTAGCTGCTGATGAAGTGCTCGCGCAGGCCGTGGGAGTAGTCGCTACCAACGTCGTAGAGGATCGCGGCCTTTTTCTTGCCGAGCTCCTTGGCTGCAAAGTATCCGATCAGACGCCCCTGGTAGGGATCGATGAAGCAGATACGGAACATGTACGGACGGACATTTCCGCTCTCGTCAACGGTGACAAGCGGGTTAGTGGAGAGCGTGCCGATCTGCGGAATTCCGGCGCGCGTGACGAGCGGCGCGGTCGCGATATTGGCGCCGCTGGCCGCGGAACCGAGAATCGCAACAACCTTGTCGTGGTCGATCAGTCTTCTGGCGGCGTTGACCGCATCTTCGGGACGGGATTTGTAGTCGTAGATGACCAGCTCGATCTTCTTGCCGAGAACGCCGCCCTTTGCGTTGATCTCGTCCGCCGCGAGCTTGACCGCGTTCACTTCCGGCTGACCGTACGCTGCAAAGTCTCCTGTGATTCCTGCAAGATACCCTACCTTGATAACTTCTTCAGCACACGAACCTGTTACGAGGGTTGCTACTAAAAGAACCGCGAGAATCCATGGCGCCTTTTTCATGAAGCACTCACCTCCGGGAATTATTGCGGTTATGCGAAAAGAAGAGCTCCGCACGACCGATCCGATATAGTATCCGATATTCGATATGCTAATCTCTGAGACTCTCTTTGTCAATGGAGAAGTTCGATAAGTTGGATTCGCAACGGAAGAGAAGCCTATTTCTCCGTTCATGAGGGTATAATAGACATAGAGCTTTTGCCGGAGGTGGTCCTTTGATGAATGCACACGCTTCCCCCGTCCTGTTGCCGGGGAGAGGGAGCGAACGCCGGAATGAAATCCGGCGATGGTGTTTTCTCGTTCTCTCAGTTCTCCTTCTCTTTCTTTCGTGCACGGGACGGGCGGTTGCCGCCGCCGGTCTTCTTCCTGCAGAGCACGCGGAGGAGAGCGGGAGCCCTGAGAAAATCTCACGCTTTTCCTTCCTCGCCGTCGGCGACGCGTTGATTCATAAAGGCGTGTACGAAGCGGCGCGAAAGGGGAAAAAACAGTTCGATTTCCGCCCGATGTTCCGGCTTGTAAAAGAACGGGTTCAGGCGCACGACGTTGCCTTCTACAACCAGGAGACTATCCTCGGCGGCGTTGACTTGCGCCTGTCCACGTACCCGTGTTTCAACTCTCCGCAGGAAGTGGGCGACGGTATGATCGACGCCGGCTTCAACCTCGTCTCGCTGGCGAATAACCACACGCTTGACCGGGGGGAGAAGGCGATCCTCGCCTCGCACGAATACTGGGCGGGGCAGGACGGAGTCCTGACGGCCGGAAGCTATGCGTCGCTGGAGGACCGGGAAACGCCGAGGCTCATCGAGGTAAACGGCATCACCTGCGCCTTCCTCGCGTACACCACGCTCACGAACGGTCTTAAGGCGCCCAAGGATAAAGAGTTCTACGTAGCCATCTACGACAAGGATTCAGTTGAGGCGGACGTGAAGCGGGCCAGGGAGGCGAAAGCGGATGTCGTCATCGTCTCCATGCACTGGGGAAGCGAATATGTCTTTACGCCCGGAGCGCAGCAGAAGGAGATCGCCGTGCATCTGGCCTCGCTCGGAGTGAATCTCGTAGTCGGGCATCACCCTCATGTGGTGCAGCCTGTCCAGATGGTGAAGGATACCCTTGTGATCTACTCGCTGGGGAATTTCATCTCCTCCCAGAAAGAGCTCTTCAAACTGATCGGGCTGATGGTGTCGCTCGACGTGGTGAAGAAAGAGCGGGGGAAAGAGAAGACCATCTCCTTCGAGAACGTGACGGGGACGCTGCTTTACAACCCGAGGCGTTCGCCGCTCGGCCGGTACGCCGTAGTGCCGTTCGACCTGATGAAACCCGATATCCTGAAAGATTTCGACAAGGTTCATAAAAAGTACGCGGCGTACGTGAAGGTGGACGAGACGATTTCGATTCGTCCTCCTGCAAAAATGCCGCCGAAGCCTCCGGCGAAACGGAGAAAAAAGTGATATGCGTCTGTTTATTCTGAAGGGAGCCCTCGACAGGGGGCGCCATCGCCGAGACAGGGAGGGTTTTGTGTGTCCATTCGACTTGAAGAAGTGATCGGGAAACGTTTTGCCGGGGATCAGTCACAGCGGGTGATCTGGTGGAAGGGAACATGGTGGGATGCGGAGAAGGTTGAGCAAAAGACCGAGGAGTGCGCCTCCATACTCCGTGAAGCAGGGTTCCAACCGGGAAGCCGGCTTGCGGCGTTTCTTCCCAACAGCCCGCTGGTTCTCCTTCTCTCCATGGCTGCCTGGCGGCTTGGAGGGACTTTTGTGCCCCTGAATCCGCGCGGCGTCGTCGAGTGGATTCTTCGTATTCTCGATCACCTGGATCCGTTCGCGGTCGTCGTCGGAGAGGAAATGACGCCTCTTGAAGAAGCCATCCGGGGCGCGGGGATACCCGTCGTCGCGGCTCCCTCGGACGGCGTTCCTCCTGCGTTTACCGGCAAACGCGACAGAATCGACCAAGATCCCGATGTTGCGGTGATTTTTGCTACCTCGGGGACGACCGGCGCGCCGAAAGCGGTGCCGCTCACCCATGAAAATCTGTACGACAACACGAAGGGCGTCCACGAAACCATTGAGGGTTTTGACAAGGGACGCGTCCTGATGAACGTCCTCCCGAACTTTCACTCCTTCGGCTACACGGTGTGCAGCGTGCTCCCGCTGCTCTGGGGACTTCCGGAAGCCCTGCTCCCCGGCTTCATGCCGTTGAAAAACCTCTTCGAAGGACTGCGCGACTCCGGGACCGGAATCCTGATCGCCGTTCCCACGATGCTTCCGTTCATCCTGGGCGCCGCCTCAAAGGGGGAGAAGCTCCCGTCCGAGCTGCGGTACATCCTCACCGGCGGCGGAAAGCTCGATCCGCTGCTCGAAAAACGCTTCCGCGACCAGCTCGGCGTCATCACCTATGAAGGGTACGGGCTTACTGAATGCTCCCCCGTGGTCTCGTGCAATCCGAGCGACGCGCTCCGGAAGACGGGAACGGTCGGCCCCGCGCTGCCGAGCTATACTGTGGAAGTTCGAGGGGAGGACGGCCATCCTGTCCCTCCCGGGCAGGACGGCGTGCTCTGGCTTAAAGGACCGTCGGTGGCCGGGGGCTATTTCCGCGATCCTGAACTCAGCGCCGAGCGCTTCCACGACGGGTGGATCGACACCGGCGACATGGTCAGGGTGGACGAGGACGGGTACATCTCCATCCTCGACAGGGTCTCCGACATGATTATCGTCGGCGGCTTCAACGTCTATCCGCAGGAGGTGGAGACGGTCATCAAAGAAATCCCAGGCGTGAAAGAGGCCGTCGTGGTGGGCGTATCGAATCCCGTCAGCGGCGAAGTGCCGATGGCCTTCGTAATAAAAGAAGAAACCGCCGATCTTGAGTCGAATACGATCATCTCCTACTGCAAAGAGAAGATGGCGCATTTCAAGGTTCCCCGCAAGGTGAAGTTCGTGACGGAGCTCCCGTTGTCCCCAGTCGGCAAGGTGCTCAAGAGGAAGCTCCGCGAGCAGATGGTACGCGAATAGAGCGCCGGATGACGAATACGCTCTTTTACCCATCAGGGAAACGCTCTGGTCTGTTATTCTTTCACAACAGACTTGTTTGAGCTGGAGGGGTAGCATGTGAAACGGATGAAGATGGTGTTTGGTGTTGCGTGCGCTGCTCTTTTGTTTCTGTCCCTCTCTTCTGTAGATACTGTTTTTGCATGCGTAGCCTGCGGAGACGACGATGGCGCAGTTCTCTCTTTCAGCAAGATCGCCGGAGGAAGTTACGGGGGAGTAAAAGAACGTTCATTTCTTGTGCTTTCGAACGAGGAAGAGTGGAAGGCGTTGTGGAGTAGAATCAACGGCAACATACAGCCGTTGCCGCCTCTCCCCGAGGTGAATTTTTCCACACATGCGGTGGCCGCGGTTTTCCAAGGCAGGAAAAACAGCGGAGGGTACTCTATCGGCGTAGAAGCGGTTATCGAAATGCCGGATCGCGTAACCGTAACGGTACGGGAGTGTGAACCCGGTCCGTCGAGCATCGTGACGAGCGCTCTTTCGAGCCCATGGGAGGCGGTTGCCTTCCCTTTGCCAGAGAAGCCCGTTCTTTTTACCTCGATCAACTGACACCCCGACCTGCTTCAAAGAGGACAAGTAACAAGAGGGCGTCCCGCAGTTTTTCGGGACGCCCTCTTCCGTAAAAAACGGGACGCGCGTATCAGCTACCTTCTTCGCGGAAAGATGAACAGCGGCAGAAGCAACAGCAGTGCGAAGGGGGACGACGAGAGGGAGCAGCCTCCTCCGACACCGTCCTCGTCGCCAATGTCCGAATCGGTCTGGAGCGCTTTGTAGAGGTCCAATCTTCCTCCGGTGGACACTTTGTCGCGGAGCGCGTCCACCTTTTCGACGCTGTTCAGGATACGGGAGCGGATCGTGGCCGCACCGTCGTTCGGGAAGTGGGAGGCCACGAGGGCTGTCGCTCCCGTGACGAAGGGCGTCGCCATTGATGTACCCGCGATCCGGTTATAGGAAGACGTCTCCGCTCTGCCGACGCCCGTGTCGTCGATCTGTACCCCTGCATAGCGGAAGATCAGGTTGCTCGAGTCGCTTTCAAAGCGGAAGCCGAAGCGGAATCTGTTCGTTCTGAAGGCGGGCGGCACCGAAGTGATGAATGCCCTCCACGTATCACCGCCTCCGGTGAAGCTGTGCATGTCGCGCCACGTCGCGCCCCCGTCGGCGGAAAACTGAAGGACCAGAAAATCCGAGCCGCTTTCGAGGTCGAGACGCACCTGCATACCGAACATGATGGATTCCCCGGAAGTGCCGGAGAGGTCGATGTCCCTGTTCAGGCGGAGGAACGTCCGCTGGTTGTGCGGATAGTGCCTTCCCGGACTGTCCGACCACGCCTTCGTCGGCACGCCGGACCGCGTCGTGTCGATGATATCCCAGAGATTCTGCGAGGCGCCCTCGGCGGCGGTGATCCAGTTTCCCTTGCCCTGCTCCATGTCGTCGAAGAAAAGATCGCCCGCTCGCGGCGTATAGCCTGTCCAGGTGCTGAGGATGGCCCCCGCGCCTCCTCCGGTATCGCCTCCCGGCGCGCCCAGATGGACAGTGTTTTTCCCGTAGTTCGAGTAGCTCGTCAGCCTGTCGTTCTTGTCCGTCGCGGCCACGGAAATGATGTTGGTTAGGCCGTACGATGCCGGATAGCTTGGAGTGCTGTCGCTGTTTGCTCCGTCGTTCCCTGCGGCGGCGATGAAGAGAATGCCGTTGCGGCCGAGGGTTTCGATGGCGTCCTTGCTTGCCTGCACAGGGTTGGAATCTCCGAACGAGGCATTGATCGCCACGATGTTGACTCCCGCCTGTTTCCTAGCCAGCACCCAGTTGTAGGCCGCCAGCTCCATTGCGCTGGTGCCGTAGCCGTCGGCGTCGAGCATCTTTACCGCCATCAGCTTCACGTTCCACGCGACTCCTGCGACGCCACTGCCGTTGTCGCCGACAGCGCCGATGATGCCCGCTACATGCGTGCCGTGCCCGTGATCGTCCTCCGGATCGTCGTCGTTCTGGACGAAGTCGTATCCGTGACTTCCGCCGGGACCGGACCACAAGTTGGCGCGGAGATCCTCGTGATTCTTCGCGATGCCCGTGTCGAGGATGGCGACAACACGGTCGGAGAGAGCCGATGTCCGCAGGTCCCAGGCTTGCGGGGCGGAGATGTCCGCTCCGCCGGTTCCTCCGCTCTGCCCCGTGTTGTACAACCCCCACTGCTCGGAGAAACGGGGATCGTTTGGCGTGCGCAACAACAGGCGGATGACATAGTTCGGGGAGATGCTGATCATGTTCGGGTCGGCTGAAAACTCCTTCAGCAGCTCCTCAGTGGACTTTCCAGGAATACGGAGCACGGCGACGGTATTTCCGCTTGCCGAGGAGAGCGATCCAAAAACGCGCGCGCTCCCGCCGTCCGCTGAAGATGCGCCTTGTTGCAGAGTCTCTTGCGCGTCGCTTCCCCGGTAGGTGACGATAACCTCGCCTTCTATCCACTTTTCCCCCCCGGAAGCATCTTCCGCGAAAAGCGGGCAGAAGATCGCTGAGAAAATGAGAAGAAGAGGGGCGGCAACAACTACGCAATACCTCGACGGCTTTCTCATGATGAACACCTCTCTTTTCATTGCACAAATTCCGTCGTTTCGACGGCTTCATGCATATGATAGCATCGCGGCATTGGAAACAGAAGGAGCGGAGAAAGAAAAGAGGAGAGTCGGAAAAAAAGAGAAGAGGCCTTCGTTTCGGGAAGGCCTCTTCGGGGGATGTTACTTCGATTTTCTTCTGAAAAGCAGCAGGAGCGGCGCCAGAATCGCGATGCCTGCGGCCGAGGGGAGGATGCCCGTTGCACAGCCGCCTTCGACCGCGCCTTTTTCCTCGATGTAGGCAGTTATAAAACAAGTCCTTCGGTGTTGACCGTCAAGGGTTACAGCCTCGACGAGCGTTCTTCCCGGGCGATGGGCCGTTACCGTGGCGTTTGTCGGCATCGTCGGATCCCAGCCTACTCCAACGATGTCGTTGTTCGCCGTGTACCAGTCGACGTGCCTGATATCCGCCTGCGCCGGTTGCAGAACAGCGACAAGATTCGCCGAAGTCCCGACGATGACACTGATATCGATATCGCCGCTTGTGATCTCGCGTGTTCCTTCCCTATAAATAAAAAGGTCGTTCACTCGTACGTTGGGGTTGCCCGCATACACTCTGACGCTTGCGCTTTTTGAGGGATCCGTAACACTGGTCGCTGTAATAATCGCAGGATTGGTTAATTCGGTTGCCAGAGCGCGAACCAGGCCGACAGGAGAAACTGTTGCAATCGTGTTGTTGCTCGAAGACCACGTGACCCCCTCTTCGGCAGGAGTATCTGCTGAAACGACAGCCTCAAGCTGTTGTTCATCGCCAATCCCAAGCATAATAGCATGCAGAACCTTAGTTTCATCATCTGGATCGACGATAGAAACTGAATACACCGCCTGAATATCTGAAGCACTAATCATTCCCGGGCTTCCGGGAAGCGCTTCGTCCTTTGGCTGTTCCGAAGAAGCCGCGAATGCACAGCCGACCAACAGCACGCAGAGGATAAAAAACGCAGGAAGAAACCTTTTTGTCAGCATACTTGTCCACACCGTCCTTATGCTCGAATAAAAACATCGCCACCAATTATAGCACGGTGTTCTCAAAGGGGAGCGACTTTTCTGAGCATTTGGCGTCGGATTGAAGGATTTTTTTCTCACTTTCTTTCACGTCCTTGGCAATCCGTTCTTTCTGATTGGACGCTTCTCATCCCGGCGGAATTGTTTCAGCACAGAAAAAAGGCGGGAGCATGTACGGCCCCCGCCCGTGCGTACGCTTCTTCCCTTGCTTTAGTTCTTCCGATTCTTCAGCGCGGTTTCCATCCTGTCGAACGCCTTCTTCAGCCCCTCCATCGGGAGGGTGCAGGCGATACGGATGTGCCCCGCGCCGCTTTCTCCGAAGGCTGTTCCGGGAATCGTTGCTACCTTCGCAGTCTCAAGCAGCCACCAGACGAACTCCTCGTCGGTCATTCCGGTCCCCGAGATGTCGGGGAAGAGGTAGAAAGCGCCCTTGGGCTCCGGGCAGCTCACGCCCGGCATCGCGTTCAGCCGGTCGGCGCTGTAGCGGACGCGCTTCTCGTACTCGGCGGTACGTTCGCGCATCTTCGCATCCTGCGTCTTCAGCGCTTCGATCCCTCCCATCTGGGAGAGGACGTTGACGCCGAATGTCTGGACCACGGAGAGCTGTACCATTACTTTCAGCAATTCAGCGGGCGCCATCACATAGCCGATGCGCCAGCCGGTCATGCAGTGACTCTTCGAGAAACCGCCGATGGTCATCGTCCGCTCCTTCATGCCCGGGAGCGACGCCATGGGGATGTGTTTCCCCGAGAAGACGAAGGCCTCGTAGATCTCGTCGGAGATCACAAAGAGATCGTGCTTCTTCGCCACCTCGGCGATGGCCTGCGCCTGTTCACGCATAATCACGCCGCCTGTAGGGTTGCACGGAGAGTTGATCACAAGAATCTTCGTCCTCGGCGTGATCGCCTTCTCGAAGTCCCCGGCGGTCGGGAAGAAGCCGTTCTCGGCCCGCGATGGTACCGGGACGACCACTCCTCCGTTGAACTCGATCTGCTGGAAGTAGGCCGTGAAGCACGGCTCGGCAATAAGTACCTCGTCGCCCGGGTCGAGCATCGCCTGGAAGCAGAGGTGTGGGGCCTGAATGCCGCCCACGGTGATGTGAATCTCCTCGGACGCGACCTCCAGGTCGTGATGCCGCTTCCAGTAGGCGCATATCTCCTTGCGCAGCTCCGGATACCCTGTGAGGGGCGGGTAGTGCGTCATGCCCTCTTTCGCGGCCTTCGCCGCCGCGTCGACTATCTTCGGCTCGGTGTGAAAGTCCGGTTCGCCGATCCCGAGGTTGCTCAGGTCGTCGATGGCCGCGGCCGCCTGGAAGATCTTCAGCATCCCCGACGGCTGGATGTTCTGAAAGCGTTGCGC
>JAHDKR010000190.1 GCA_018436785.1 Synergistaceae bacterium
CCCAGCCGAAGGTTCCGAGGATGGCGACCATGTCCCCCCTGTAGATGGAGAAGAAGATGGAGATGATGCCGATGGCGAACATCGTGATCCGCGACGCCGTGATCTGCCGGTTTTCGGGGATCTTCATCCCGAGGGCGCTCGGCAGGTCTCTGGAGATGATCCCGGCGCAGATGGAGAGGAAGAGGCTTGCCGAGGACATTGCCGCCGCGAGCACCGCAGCGTAGACGAAGAGCTGCGCGATGAATCCCGCTTCGTCGGCGAAGACGAAGATCGCACGGTCGGCCACCGCAAGCGGGTTCACCTTGCCCGTCGCCACGAGGTAGAGCACGCCGTAGGCCACCACCACCGCGAAGAAGCCCACTATGGCGTGCGAAAGCGCTGCGTAGAGGCTGAGCTTGGGCATCTCCTTGGGGTTCTTCAGCGCGTACATCCTTGTGAGCACCTGCGGCTGGCCGATGGTGCCGAGGATGGGGATGAGCATCCAGACCATGCTGATGGTACCCGGCAGTCTGCCCCACGCGTTGAGGAAGTCCGGACCGAGCGGCTTGGTCACGTCGCCGCCGACAGCCTCCTTGAGCGAGCCCACGGCCTGCATGACGTTGCCGAAGCCGCCGGTCATGGCGTAGAAGGAGACGATCATGATCACGCCCGCCACCACCATCACCAGCCCCTGGAACGCCTGCGTCAGCAGACCGCCGACCTCGCCGCTGATCGCGGTGTAGACCGTGAGGATACCGAAGATGACGAACGCGGCGACAATCGGCTCCCACCCCAGAAGATGGGCGAAGAGCTCCGAACCGGCCTTGATCTGCGCGGAGAGGTAGGCGATGCAGCCGAGGAAGATGACGACGGAGAGAAGGGCCTTGATGAGCCTGTTGTTGTTGAAACGGAGGTCGGAGATGTCGCCCAGGCTGGCCACTTCGCCGATCTCGGCCATCGCGCGGACCTTCTTGCCGAGGATGATGTAGGCCATGGTGAAGGCCGCGGAGGAGAGCATCCAGAAGGTCATGGGGTTGCCGGTCGCGTAGATGATGCCGGGAACGCCCACCAGAGCGAACGCGCTGGCCACCGCCGCGGTGCTGGAGAGGCCGACCGCGAGCGGACCGAACATGCCGGTGCTGCCGAAGAAGGCCTTATTGGAGGTTACCTTTCTCTTCGCCCACCATCCGATGAGGAAGGAGGCGACGATCATCGCCACGGAAAACCCGATGATGAGTGTCTTTTCCATAGTTACGCACCCTCCTTGCCGCTTGCGATTGTCGCCAGAAACTCGTCCCAGTCCTTATCGGACAGCCATTCGCTCCTGAGGAACATGAACCCGACCGTCAGCGTCAGCATACCACCGATCCAGTAGGTGAGCACGGTCCACGCGAAAGAGGGGTGAAGGCCGAGAATGGTGAAGGCCGGCATCTGCCCCGCGAACGCGTCGGAATAGTGCTTGGAGAGTATGAAGCTCGCCCCCCAGAGCACGCCCCACGCCAGCAGCGGGTAGACCAGAAACGCCTTCGAGACGACGCCCTTGCGGGCCACGCCGAGAAACATGTGCACGAACATAAGAACAACTCCGAGGATCATTGCGGGCAAAAACAGCTTCAACATGCCCAACGCGGTGATGCCGAGCCATAGGAACGCGATGAGGACCATGAGTGCGGATCTCTTCCTGGAAATATCCATTACCTATCCCCTCCTTCGAATGTGCGACGCCTCGACGGCCCGGTCCGGCAATTTACCGGGCGCGTCGAAATGAAACATGAATCATGCTTCATAATGCGCACAGAATAGCACTCCTCCCTGAAACCTGTCAAGGACCTTCCGTCATTTTTCTGTTATTTCAGTCTATGAAACCGGAAATTCCGCCGGTGCACGACATGAACAACTCCGGAAACACGCGCAAAGCGGCAGCTCCATCCAGCGTGCTATAATAATCAAAAAGCTTTTTGTGGAAAAGAGGAGTCCCATGGGCGACAAGGACAGGGCGTTTCGCAGGCTTCTGGCCGACGAGCGGCTCTTTCTGAAGTTTCTCCGAAGGTTTTTGAAGCAGAACCTGCCGGACGTTATCGATGTGGAAGCGCTCACGCTCGACGACCTGCATCGCGAGGACATCACGTTCATCCCTCCGGACCTCTCCGAGCGGGAATCCGACGTTTTATACCGCATCCGGGGGACCGACGCCGAGGCCTACGTCTACGTGCTGGTGGAGCATCAGTCGAGCGTGAGCCACCTGATGCCATTCCGTCTTCTTTCGTACGTTGTTCAGTTTTGGACACGGTATGTCGAGAAGGTCGGTGAAGCCTCGAAGCGCAAGGATTTTCTACTGCCTCCGGTGCTGCCGGTAGTTTTCTACGAAGGGGCAACCAGGTGGACTGCGCCGGTGCACTTCGCGGAGAAGGTGCGGAACGCCTCCGACTTCGGAAAGTTCATTCCGGCCTTCGAGTATCGGCTGATCTCGCTGCGCGACAAGAACCCCGAAGCGCTTCTCTCCTACGGAGACGCCCTGGGCGCGCTCTTCTACC
>JAHDKR010000061.1 GCA_018436785.1 Synergistaceae bacterium
ATGCCCGCAGGGCAGGGAAGGACGCACGCGCTGAAGGACTGCTCGCTGATCGTGGTCGGCAAGCACTGGGGGAGCTTCCAGGACGGCCTGATCGACATGGCCGGCCCCTTTCAGAGGAACACCATCTTCGGCTCGCTGAAGAATCTCGTCCTCGTGGGCGACACGGACGAGGAGTTCGAACGGCACGAGCAGCAGAAGAAGAACCGCGCGCTCCGCTGGGCCGGACACCGTCTCGCCGAGTACGTCGGCAAGGCAGTCGCCGCCCTCGAACCGGAGGAGATCGAGACATGGGAGCTTGAGCCGGTGAACCGCCGCGACGCCTCCGTGCAGGGACTTCCTTCCGTGGTCTACGTGCTGCAGCCGCAGACCCAGATGGAGGCGATGGGGTACAACACCCTCGTCTACGGCTGGGACGGCAACCACATGCTCCCCACATTCATGCACCCCAACGAGCTGCTCGACGGCGCGCTGATCTCCGGCAGCTTCATGCCCGTCTCGTCGAAGATGTCCACCTACGAGCACTGCAACAACCCCGTCGTGAAACGCCTGATGAAGGAGCACGGCAAGACGCTCAACTTCCTCGGCCTCGTCATGTCGAACCTCAACGTCGCCATGGACCAGAAGCAGCGCTCCGCCTACATGGTGGCGCAGATGGCCAAAAACCTCGGCGCGGACGGCGCGATCGTCGCCGAAGAAGGGTACGGCAACCCCGACGTGGACTACATCCAGACCATCGTCGAGTTGGAGAAGGTCGGCATCAAGACCGTCGGCATCTCGAACGAGTGCACCGGCCGCGACGGCGGGTCGCAGCCCCTGGTGGCTCTCGATCCGGCGGCGAACGCCCTCGTCTCCACCGGCAACGTCTCGCAGTATTTCGAGCTGCCCCCGATGAAGACCGTCCTCGGCGAGCTGGAGTCGATGGCCCGCGACGGCCTCTCCGGAGGCTGGGAGGGGTGCGTCCATCCTGACGGCTCGCTCGTCATGGAGAACAACGGCATGTTCTGCTCGGACCACATCAGCGGCTTCTCCGTGAAGACCTGCATGGACTATTAGCGACCAGAAGAGGAAAGGGAGGAAGCAGAATGCTCAAGGCGATTCACTACATCAACCAGTTCTTCGGGCAGGTGGGCGGCGAGGATATGGCCGACTACGAGCCCGAAATCCGCACCGGAACCGTCGGGTGCACCCAGATATTCAACACCCTCGCCAAGGACGTCGAGGTGACGCACACCATCATCTGCGGCGACAACTTCATGGCGTCGCGTACCGACGAGGCCTTGGAGCGCATCATGGGGATGCTCGAAGGCAAAGAGTTCGATATCTTCATCGCGGGCCCGGCCTTCAACGCCGGACGCTACGGCGCGGCGTGCGGACAGATCTGCAAGGCCGTGAAGGAGAAGTACGGCGTCCCCGTGCTCACCTCGATGAACGAGGAAAACCCCGGCGTCGAGCTGTTCCACAAAGACATGTACATCTTCCGCGGCGGCAACCGCGCCACGTTCATGAAGCAGGACATGGAGAAGCTCGCCGCCTTCGCCGACAAAATCGCGCGGGGCGGGAAGCTGCTTCCCGCGCCGATGGAGGGGTACTTCCCGCGCGGCATCCGCCACGAAGTCTTCCTTGAGGATATCGGGCAAGAGCCGGTCATGGCCGCCGACCGCGTGGTCGACATGATGATCGCGAAGCTGAAGGGCGAACCGTATCAGACAGAGCTGCCAATGCCCGCGCTCGACCGCGTCCCCGTAGCTCCGGCGGTGAAGGATCTGCGGAAGGTGCGCCTTGCGCTGGTCACCTCCGGCGGCATCGTTCCCCGCGAGAACCCCGACCGGATTCAGTCCTGCTCCGCCACCAAGTGGGGCAAGTACGACATCTCGGCGCTCGACAAGGGCTTCACCGCGCCCGAGTACAAGACCATCCACGCCGGGTACGACCCCGAGCAGGCCGACAAGAACCCCAACGTCGTCGTCCCGCTCGACGCCATCCGCGCCTATCAGCGCGAGGGCAGGCTGGGCGTGGTGGACGAGTTCTTCTACACCACCGTC
>JAHDKR010000162.1 GCA_018436785.1 Synergistaceae bacterium
CCCCGCAGTCGAGATACTCTTTTATCAGAGGCTGGGAGGTTCCGTGCGGAAGCGCCAGGAAGGCGACGTCCGCCTCGTGCTTCAGAGCCTCTTCCGGCGTGCTGAACGCCAGCTCGGGGAACGACGCCCGCAGATGCGGGTGCGTATGCCAGACCGGCTGCCCCTGTTTGCCTCTCGACACCGCGCAGACCGCCTCGATGGACGGATGCGCCGCCAAAATCCGGAGGACCTCGCCTCCCGCCATGCCGCTTGCTCCCCAGACAACCGCTCGAAACATCGTCTTCATCCCTTCCGAATCATTTCTGCGCCGCGAGGGACCAGACGTGCTCCACGAGCCGCCCCGCGATATCGACGCCCGTGAGTTCGCCGTCCGAGCTGCGGAACTCGGGCTGTCCGTTCACTTCATTCACCATCCAGCCGCCTTCAGGCGTCTCGAAAAGGTCGACCGCGAGGACCTCGCCGCCGATGGCGTTCTGCACCCTGCCCAGAAGCGCCTTGATCTCGGGCGAGAGCGGGTACTTCTCCGGTGTCGCGCCGCGCGCGGTGTTCGTGATCCAGTGTTCGCTGCACCGCTTGATCACCGTGATCGGCTCGCCGCCAAGAAGCGTCGCCCGGAGGTCGAACCCCTTCTTCTCGACGTACTGCTGCATGAAGAGGACGGAGTGCGCCGCGCCCATGTGCGCCTTGTGCTCTGCGACGGCCTCCAGCGCGTCCCGGTCGTTGATCTTCGCAAGGAGTCTTCCCCAGCTGCCTGTCGCGGGCTTGATCACCAGCGGGTAGCCGAGGCGCTTTGCTCCCTCGATCGCCCCCTCCGGAGAGAAGGCCACCGCGTACTCCGGCTGCGGAATTCCGGCGGCGTCGAGCTTCGCGGCGGTGACGATCTTGTCGGCGCAGAGGGCCATTACTTCGGAGGAGTTCACCGTGAGCACGCCGCGCGCCTCCAGCAGCACAGCGAGCGCGGAGTTCTGCGTCTGGCTCACGCACCGGCAGAGCGCCACGTCGCCGGAAGCGCCGGGAATATCGGGCCACATGCCGTCGCTCACGTTCACCGCCGAGAAGGGAATTCCCCGCTCTTCGGCGGCTTTGAACAGCAGCTTTTCCTCCGTGCGGAGACGGGTGTAGAAGATGAAGAAGTGTGCCATCTACTCTCCCCAGTCCTCCTGGACCTCGGGGGCCTCGGCGACCGTGAGCGGATTCAGGGAGACCACTTCAAGCTCCGTTCCGCAGTCGGGGCAGGTAAGCAGCTCGCCCTCCATGACCTCGGCGGGCAGCATGACATCTCCTTCGCAGACAACGCATTGAACTTTAGTTGACATAAAACATCCCTCCAAAACAAAATTTAACAATGGAGGGATTTTAAACCTGAGTTTGATTTTCGTCAAGTAGGGAAATAATGTTCCTTTTTTCTGTATTTTAGACTGGGTGTTCCGGCGAGAATCCTACGCTCTGTGCGGCATTGGAGGAGCTGCACTGAAAGAGGTCTTTACTTTGTGAATTGAAAGCGCCTTTTGGTGTTATAATGAAAATATTCTTTTTAGAGGGCGTCCAAAACCATGGAACCTTTGTGCTCGGCAATCGGAAGACGCTGAAAACTGAGCGCAATACCCTGAGAAAGAGAGGTGTTTTCGTATGCGAAGGATGTCGCTGTTAGTTCTTTGCGTTGCCGCCTGCATGCTGTCTCTCGGGTCGGTTGCTCGTGCCGTCGAAATGAGGATCGCGTATGAAGACAACGAACAGCCTCCTTATATCTATGGAAACTCGGCGGCGATACCGGAAAAGCCGGGGCTTTCCGTGGAGATGATCCTCATGCTTCCGGAGAAGATTCCAGGGCTTGAAATCAAGCTTGTCCGCATGCCGTGGCTTCGTTGTATCGTGGAGCTCGAGAACAACGAGGTGGACGGCATCTTCAACGCAAGCTACAAAAAAGAACGGCTGAGAATCGGACGATACCCGACCGTCGACGGCACGCCCGACGGGCCTGTCGACGTCGATTCCAGGATCGCCGGCATGACCTATTCGTTCTATGTACTGCGCAAGAACGTCGGTTCCTTTCAATGGGACGGAGTCCATTTCGACACGATCAGGAACGCGGGGACTATCGGCACCCCGCTCGGCTACTCCATTGCCGGTGATCTCCGTGAACAGGGCGTCGCCGTCGACGAGTCCGGAGGGCCCGAGACGAACCTGGCCAAGCTCGCCGGAGGCCGGTTTGTGGCTGCGGCGCTCCTTGAAGCGACTGTCGAAGGTTTGATTCGCTCGAACGCTCTCTATAGCGAAATTGTCAAAGTCAATCCCCCGCTGGAGACAAAACCGTATTACCTCATGCTTTCAAGGGCCTTCGTAGAAGAACACCCGGAACTCTCGCGGAGAATTTGGGGCGCTCTCCGGGAAATCAGGGATACAAAGACGGCGGAAATTCTTACGAGGTACTGAAAGAAAGGGGAGCGGGGCCGAAAAACAGCCCCGCTCCCCTTTCTCTTCAATAGAAAAGCCGGCTTGACTTACACCTTGAACTGGCCCAGCTGACGCTCCATCTCTTCCATACCTTCCAGAAGGGTGTTCGCCTGTTCCGTAACGGATTCGAACGCTTCGCGGGCATCCATGGTGGAGCGGCGTATCCCCTCAAGGCGTTCCACGATGTCGGAGGTCCCTCTCGCAATGCTGTTGACGGCCTCGGCCATTTCGGTATTTGAAAGCGATTGCGTGCGTGCCAGGTCCGAGACCTTGTTCAGCTCCGCGTCCATCGAACTCAGCTCGTTCATACTGGCTTTCAGCGTGTTTTGCAACGCTTCCGCCTTTTCCACCACCATCCGGAGCGTTCTCTCCTCATCCTCGGTTGCCTTGATGGACTCGCTCGCGTACCCCGAGAGCGACGTCATCAGGTTGGAGATCTCTCTCGCGGCGCGATTGGACTCCTCGGCGAGCTTCCGGACCTCGTCGGCGACCACCGCGAAACCGCGTCCCGCCTCTCCCGCGCGCGCGGCCTCGATGGCCGCGTTAAGAGCAAGCAGATTGGTCTGGTCGGCAAAACCGGTAATGGCGCCGACGAACCCCGCGATCGAGTCCACCGCTTCTGCAAGCGCGGACATCTTCGTCCTGTTCTCCTGAGAGCGGAGGCTCACGGCGTCGATGTCGTTCGCCACTTCCTCCATTCTCCGGGCGACGTCTTTCGTGAACTCGGACGTCTTCGCGGAGGATTGCACGCACTGTCCCGCAGCCTCGGCGACCGCGGCTGCGGTGGCGGACATTTCGGTGACGCCCGCATTCGTCTCTTCGACTGCGGCCGCGTTCGTCTCCGAGAGCGAGACGATCTGCTCCACCGCGCCGTTGACGAGTTCAATGGAGTCCATCGACTTTCCGGAGAGGTCCGAGAGCATCCGGGTTTCGCCCCCGACCCTGCGGGCTATTCCGATCACGTCGATCACCAGGCGGGCCAGCTTCTCGATGAACTGATTCATGGACATGCCCAGTCGTCCCACTTCGTCTTTCGTCTTGACGGCGATCGAGACGGTAAGGTCGCCCTCTCCCTCTCCGAGGTCGCGGACCACGTCGGTCATCAAGCGCAGCGGGGCGACCACCCGAAGGAGTCCGATGACATTGAGGAGGAGCACCGCGGCGACGATGCCGATGGCGAAGAGGAGGATGCGCCTGACGATAGCGCTTTCGGCGTCGGATGCTTCTGCCGAGAAGGAGGCGATGAGCTGGTCCCTGGTCTGTTCGCTGGCCTTCGTGAGTTCCGCAAGGTAGGTCGTGTCGAGTCCTATCTCCACCGAACCTATCGTCTTCCCTTCACGCAGGATGTCGGATGTGAACGCCTTGATGTGCGCCGCCTCCTTCTTCTCGCCGGCCATGGGAGCGCCGTCTGCGGCGAAGATGGCCGCATAGGCAACGTTCGGTACGTTGAGCATATCCTTCGCGTAGTTCTGGAGCGACTCCTCGTCGAAGTCCCAAAGAGGCGTGGCGGCTATGGAGGCAAGATAGCCGGACATGGCCTTTCCATAGGTTTCGGCGCTTCGTTCATCGTTCGCGTTCTTGTTCTTGATGTCCTCGTTGAGCATCCGTTCGGCAACCTGTTCAACCGAACGCGACATCTGGTCCACTCCTCTTTGCGCCAGGAAGGCGAGCGAAGCGGCCAGAAGAATCATGCTCGCCGCCACCAGTAAACCGAGCTTTGCCACGATGCTTTTCGACACACGAATTACCCCCTCGAGAATTTTTGACGCGACGGAAAGTGTCCGACGGCATCGAACGTGCTGCGGGAAAAGGTATTCCCGGGCAGGGAATACGTCTTGGCGTACTTTGAGAGAAAGGAAAAAGAAATTGTAATGAGCTTTGTATCCTTCTATGAGAGTTGTACCAAGTACTTCCCCCAATTTAAAGAATACACTTAAATTCTCTTTGCTGCAAGCTTTGTCTTTGCCTCGTTCCGCTTTTTCTCCGATGTACAGTAAATATGGAGCAGGCAGAGCGTGTCAGGGGGCTTGACAGAATGAATGCCGGCGCATAAAATAGTAATCAATTACTTACTTTTGAAACGAGAGAGGGGATCAGCATGGCGGGCAACGGAAAACATCTTCCTGCCGAGGAACGGCGCGCGGTTATCGTCGAAACGGTGCTTGAACTGGCGGCCGAGGGCAATCCCGCCGAGATCACCACTGCGGCCATCGCCGAGAGGATGCGGCTGACGCAGGGGGCGCTGTTTCGCCATTTTCAGAGCAAGGATGCTGTGTGGAGCGCAGTCATGGAGTGGGTAGCGGAGCGCCTGCTTCTCTTGGTTTCGCGGGCGATGAAAGGCGCGTCAACGCCTCTTGCCGCCCTGGAGGCCGCCTTCACTGCGAATGTTCGCTTCGCCGCGGAGCATCCGGGAGCGCCGAGGCTGCTCTTCAGCGAGCTGCAGCGCACGGGCGAGAGCGTTCCCCGCGATATCGCCAGGGCGCTGATGAAACGGTACGCCGAGCGTCTCCGGCTGATCGTCGAAGAGGGGAAGGAAAGAGGGGAGATCCGTAATGACGTCTCTTCCGAAGCCTCGGCGCATCTCTTTATCGGCGTCGTCCAGGGGCTTGTGCTCCAGTCGCTTCTCGCGGGGGACGCGCAGGCGATACTCCGGCTTGCTCCCGAAGCGTTTGCGATTTTCCGCAGAGGCATAGAGGAGGCGGGACGCTCATGAGAAGAGGATCGATGAAGGGACGGACGTTGCTGCTTGTTCTGCTGCTGCTTCCTCTTGCGGGGCTCTTTGTCTATGTGATGACGAACTCCGGGCCTCTTGCCCCGGTCCCCGTGACGGTGGCCGAGGTCGAAAGCAGATCGATCTCCCCGGCGCTCTACGGTATCGGCGTCGTGGAGTCCCGTGCGGTGCACAGAATAGGCGCGACATCTCCGGGGAGGCTGCTCTGGCTTGATGCGCAGGTCGGAGAAATGGTTGCAGCGGGCCAGGTCTTGGGTGAGCTGGATCCGGTGGACCTGAACGACCGGATAGAGGGGCAGAGGGCGGCCGTACGGCGGCTGGAGTCTCTCGTTGCGGCGGCTGATTCACGGGTTGCCGAGACGAAAGCGAGAAAAGAGTACGCCGAGGCGCAGGCCGCGCGCTACGAGAACTTGTTGAAGAAAAAGGCGGTAAGCGTCGAGGCTGCCGACGCCAAGCGCCAGGAGCGGCGGACGACCGCCGCCGCGTGGTCGTCCGCGCGCGCCGATGCGGAGGCCGCCCGGGCGGAGCAGGCGCGTGCCGGATCCGAGCTGAAGGGGCTGCTCGCCCGCAAGGAAGATCTGAAGCTCGTGTCGCCTGTACAAGGCCTTCTGGCGGCCCGCGAAGCGGAACCGGGGAGTACGGTTGTTGCAGGACAGAGCGTGTTTCAAGTAGTGGAAACGGAGGGCCTCAGGATCTCCGTCCGGTTCGACCAGTCGATGGCTTCCGGACTGCGGGCTGGACTTCCCGCGGAGATCGTTCTCCGCTCCCGTGCGGACGAGGTCTTTGCCGGGAATATCCTCCGCGTCGAGCCGATCGCGGACGCGATCACCGAGGAGCTGGTGGCGAAGGCTGTTTTCGAGCAGACTCCCGGAACGCTGCCCCCTCTCGGCGAGCTGGCCGAGGTGACGGTGCGCCTCCCCGCGCTGCCGGAAGGGCCTGTGGTCCCCGACGCGGCGCTCCGGCGTTTCGACGGACGCCTCGGCGTCTGGATGATGGAGAACGGCTCCATCTCGTTCCGTCCGGTGGTTGCCGGTCGGCGCGACTTGAACGGCATGGTGCGCATTCTTGAAGGGCTTGAACCGGGGGAGCGCGTCGTGGTGTACAGCGTGAAGGCGCTGACTCCGCGAAGCAGAGTGAAAGTCGTGGAACGACTGGGAGGCGGCGTATGATCAGCCTGGCCGGGAGGGATATCCTCCACGGATGGGGGAAGTTCGTCCTTACCAGCGTCGGACTGGGGCTGCTCATCGGCGTGACGCTCACCATGGGCGGGGTGTACCGCGGCATGGTGGACGACGCGAAGGTGCTGCTCGACAACAGCGGCGCAGACCTGTGGGTGGTGCAGCGTGAGACGCTCGGCCCCTACGCCGAGTCGTCGAGCATCTACGACGACGTCCGCTGGAGCGTCTTCGGGATGCCGGGCGTGGAGCGCGCCGCGAATGTCACCTACCTTACCACCCAAGTACGGCGTGGAGGCGAGGATACCCGGGTGATGGTCGCGGGGGTCGAGCCGGGGGAACCCGGCGCTCCGGGGCAGCCGGGGTACCTTACGGCGGGGAGACATCTCGCCCGCAGTCACTACGAGGCCGTGGCCGACGAGGCGTCGGGCTTCCGTCTCGGGGATACGATCCGCATCCGCAGGAACAGCTACACCGTGGTCGGACTCACGCGGCGGATGGTCTCGTCCGGAGGCGACCCGATGGTCTTCATCCCGCTGAAAGACGCGCAGGAGGCGCAGTTCCTCAAGGACAACGACGCTATTCTGCAGCAGCGGCGGCGGACGGCGGCGAATCCGTCGCTCAACCGGCCGGGGGTTCCCGGAATGCTCGACGGCGTGATCGCATCTCAGGGCGTCAACCCGTATGTCAACGCCGTTCTGGTGCGCCTCCTTCCGGGCGCCGATCCCGAGAAAACGGCGGAACACATGCGGCGGTGGATGCGCCTCGAAGTCTACACCAGGGCGCAGATGGAAGAGATTCTGCTGGGGAAACTGATCGCCACGTCGTCGAAGCAGATCGCTATGCTTCTTGTGATACTCGCCGTTGTGAGCGCCGCCATCGTCGCCTTCATCATCTATACGCTCACCCTGGGGAAGATCAGGGAGATCGCGGTACTCAAACTCATCGGCACGAAGAACCGGACGATTATCGGCATGATCATGCAGCAGGCTATCGCCCTCGGCGTCCTCGGTTTCATGATCGGCAAGGTCTCGGCGACCTTCTGGGCGCCGAAGTTCCCGAAATACGTGCTGCTGGAGGTCCGCGACGCGGCGACGGGATTCGCCGCCGTGATCATAATGTGCGTGATCGCAAGTCTTCTCGCGATACGGGTCGCCGTCAAGGTGGATCCTGCGGAAGCGATAGGGTAGGCGGCCCCTATGAGCGGGATACGCATCGAAGCGCTCAGGAAGCGGTACGGCTCGGGAGAGACGGCGGTGGACGCCCTCAAGGGAGTGGACATGGAGGTTGCTCCCGGAGAGGTTGTCGGGCTCATCGGGCCTTCGGGATCGGGGAAGAGTACGCTGCTTAAGTGTCTCGGCGCCGTGATCGAACCGACGGGAGGAAAAATGGTGCTCGGCGGGAAGACGATCTACGACGACGGATGGAAGATCTCCGACCTCCGGATGCTGCGGCGGGACAGTATAGGGTTTATCTTTCAGGCGCCCTACCTTATCCCTTTTCTCAATGCGCTGGACAACGTCGCGCTGCTCCCGATGCTCGCCGGTCATCCCGACGACGAATCGCGGGAGCGGGCCATGGAGCTTCTGGAGGCCCTCGACGTCGCGCACCGGGCGGCGGCCATGCCGTCGCAACTTTCCGGAGGAGAGCAGCAGCGCGTCTCGATCGCCCGGGCGCTGGCGAATCATCCGCCGGTCATACTGGCCGACGAGCCCACCGCCCCTCTGGACAGCGAGCGCGCTCTCTCCGTGGTCCGGATTCTGCACTCGATGGCGCACCAGTACGAGACGGCGATCATTGTAGTGACGCACGACGAGAAGATTATTCCGACTTTCCGCAGGATCTACAGGATCCGCGACGGAAAGACGGTGGAAGAGGCCGGCGAGGGCCGGTCGACGGCAGAAGAAATAACAGAGTGAAGGAGGAAGAATACTATGATTATCACAAGGAAATATGAAGAGCAGAAGATAGCGGAGACCGCGCACAGGGTGGACGCGCGGGGCATGTACGAGACCGAGGACGCGGCGATTTCAATCATCGCGCTGCAACCGGGGGAGTCGTTGAAGCGGCACATCACCCCGGTGGACGTCGCGTTTTTCGTCCTCGACGGGAAGGGCACGGTCGAGATCGGCGACGAGAAGCAGGAAGTGGGAAAGTACACGCTCGTCGAAAGCCCGAAGGATATTTTGCACTGCTGGTACAACACCGGCGATGAACTGCTGCGGTTCATGGTGATCAAAGCGCCGAAACCGACCAAAAAAACAATCTTCGTCGGCGCCTGACGGAGAGGCTGTTCCGGAAGCGAGCGCGCCGCGTCCTTGGGGAACGGCGCGTTCGCTGTATAATAAAAGCAGGAACGGGAGTTCCACCGTTTCCGATCAAGATGGAGGCGTCTTGACATATTCAGGAATTAAAGTACCATAATACCTGTAAAGAGTGGAGCGAAAGTGTGCAAGCGTCTTAAATACCGGCGGTGTAGTACGGTGGTCCGCTGCACACTCCGCCGGAGAGAGAACCGGAGACGAAAGGGGAGATTGTTGTGACTTTTGCGCTTTCAGCGGCGGATGTCTTCGAGGCCGCGATCCTGCTGGAGGAGAGAGGAGCGCGCTTCTACGCCGATGCGGCTGCACGCTGTACCGGCGAGGCGAAGAAGCTGCTCTCGGGGTTGTCGTCCATGGAGAAGAACCATGCGGAACGCTTCCGGAGTATCCTGGAGGAGCTCCGCACGTCGTCTTCCGCTCCGGAGCCCCGGCCGGAAGAGGCAGCACAGTATCTTGAGGCGCTGACCTCCGACAGGATATTCACAGAAACGATCAGCATCGGGGCAAAAGAGAGCTACCCTGAGATCCTCGAAAAAGCGATCGTCGTCGAGAAGAACTCCGTCTTCTTCTACACCGCGGTGAAGGATATCCTCTCGTCCAAGATGGAGGCGAAGGACGTCGACCGCCTCATCGCCGAGGAGATAGGGCACTTCCATGCGCTCACGGACGCGCTCCGCATCCGGCGGGAGCGGAACGGGGGGGCGTAGCGATGTCCTCCTTCTCCTTCTCGCTGGAGGAGTTCTCCCGCGTTTTCGACGCGCTGGGCGAGCTGTACGCCCTCTCCGGGCCGAAGCGTTTTCCCGGCAAGGGGCGCTTTTCCGGCACGGACCTGGTGAAATACGCGCCGCTCGTCTCTTTCGACGAGCTGGAACTGGACGAGAAGAGTAGCATGTCGCCCAAGTCGCTCGTCTTCCCGCCCGACGAGACGACGTTCTACTTCAACGGCGACGAATTTACCGAGGCTCCGCTCGAGGACGAGCGGGAGACCGTCGTCTTTCTGCGTCCCTGCGATATCAACGGCTTCCGGAGGCTCGACGCCATCTTCCTGGAGAACGGCGGAACCAAGGACCCCTACTACCTGCGCCGCAGGGAGAAGCTTCATTTCTTCATGATCGAATGCGCAACCTCGTTCGAGAACTGCTTCTGCGTCTCCATGGGGTCCAACGTCGCCGGGGAGTACGCCGTCGCTCTGCGTTTCGGACAGGATTCGGTCCTCGTCCAGGTGAAGGACGAGCGCTTCGCCGGTCTCTTCGCCTCCGGGGCGCCTTCCGAATTTACACCCGAGTTCGTCCGTGAGAACGCACGAACCGTCGAAGTCCCGGACGTCGACGAAATGCCCCCGGAACTCTTCCTGCACCCGCTGTGGGACGAGTACGACGCGCGCTGCATCGCCTGCGGCAGGTGCAACACCTCCTGCGTCACCTGCACCTGCTTTTCAACGCGGGACATCTTCTACGCGGACAGCCGCCGCTCCGGCGAGCGCCGCCGCGTCTGGGACGGCTGCCATCTCGATGGGTTCACCGACATGGCCGGGGGGCACTCCTTCAGGAAGAAGAAGGGGGAGCGGATGCGCTTCAAAACCTTCCATAAGATATACGACTTCAAAAAGCGCTTCGGCTACAACATGTGCGTCGGGTGCGGCAGGTGCGACGACGTCTGTCCCGAGTACATCTCGTTCGCCGAGTGCATCAACAAGGTAGCCGCCGCTCTGAAAGGAGGGGACGCGAAATGAAGGAGAATCCCTACCGCCCCTTCCCGGCCAAAATCACCGGGATCAAGGCGGAGACGGACTGCGAGTTCACGCTGACGGTTGCCGCTTCCGTCGCAATGACGCCCGGACAGTTCTTCCAGGTCTCCCTGCCGAAGATCGGCGAGGCGCCCATCTCGATCAGCGGCTTCGGACCGGACTGGATCCAGTTTACTGTCCGCGCCGTCGGGCGGCTCACGAACGCCCTGCAGGAGCTTCGTACCGGAGAGAACCTCTTCATCAGAGGCCCCTACGGAACGGGTTTCCCGCTGGATACGTTCCGCGGGAGCAACCTGGCGATCGTGGCCGGAGGTTCCGGCACGGCGCCGGTTCGTCCGCTCATCCGGGGCGCGCTCGACGGCTCGCTTCCCGTGCGCTCTCTGCGCGTGATCGCGGGATTCAAGTCGAAGGAGAGCCTGCTCTTCGCCAACGAGTTCGACGAATGGCGCACGAAGGGCGAGGTCCTCGTCACGATCGACAAACCGCAGGAGGGGTGGGACGGCCCGACGGGGCTGGTCACCGAGCATATCCGCGCGATGAAGCTCGACGACCCCGCCGACGTGCAGTTCGTCGTCGTGGGGCCGCCCGTGATGATGAAGTTCGCTGTTGCGGAGGTCCTGCTGCTGGGCGTGCCTGAGGACAATATATGGGTCTCCTTCGAGCGCCTCATGTCATGCGGCCTTGGAAAGTGCGGGCACTGCAAGATAGACTCCGCCTACATCTGCCTGGACGGGCCGGTATTCCGCTTCTCCCGAGCCGCCGGGCTCATCGACTGAGAGGTGGCGCGAGATGACCCTCGACCTCAACAGAAAGAAAGTCACGAAGAACGCTTTCCGCATCACGAAGGTGCGCGGCGCAACGGCGATCCGCGTCCGCGTACCGGGCGGACACCTCGACGCCGAACTCATGAAGACCATCGCGCAGATCGCGGAGCGGTTCGGGGACGGCACGCTCCACATCACCATCCGGCAGGGCTTCGAGATTCCGAACATCCCCTTCGAACGGATGCCCGAGGTGAACGCGGCGCTCGCGCCGATCATCGAACGCCTTGAG
>JAHDKR010000121.1 GCA_018436785.1 Synergistaceae bacterium
GTTCACTCACTGGAGCCGACTTCCGGACTTGAACCGGAGACCCCATCCTTACCATGGATGTGCTCTACCTGCTGAGCTAAGTCGGCATTGATCTAAAAAAGTGGTGGTGGGAGAAGGATTCGAACCTTCGTAGACGGTGTCGGCAGATTTACAGTCTGCTGCCTTTGACCACTCGGCCATCCCACCACGTAATTGTCAAGCTGGAGCCGGCACCCGGACTTGAACCGGGGACCTGCTGATTACAAGTCAGCTGCTCTACCAACTGAGCTACACCGGCTCTTGGTAAAACCCGTTTTTCAACGTTGGTCAGAGTTTTTTTCTTTCATTTCTTTTGCTGACCTAAATCCCGCGAAGCGTAGAAAAAAGAACGTAAATCTGCATGGATACTCATCTCGCGGCCTCTCAACGAGAAAGTATTCTACCATGGGGTTTTGGCTTTGTAAAGCCCTTTTCCTGTAGATTTATTTTGTTCTTTTGTGCGCCGAGATGGAGCCTTGCATATTCGAAGTCAGCTTTTAAAAAAACGGAGGTTTCATCATGGGAAAAAATCCTGTCATACGAGTGGAAGTCGAACCGGAACCGAAGGAGTACATCGAAGAGTTTATCCGCTTTCGAAGAATCACAAAAAACATTACTCCGAACACCGAGAGAGAATACCGCCGTTATCTCTCTTCCTTTATAGAAGAGCTCGGCGGTGAGGAAGAGATAGGGAAAGGGAACGAGCGAAAAACAGTACTCGATTGGCTTGAAAAACCAATGGAAGGTGGTATTCACGGAGTGAAAAAGGTGCTCTCGAACGGCACTTTCAACAGAAAACGCGCATACATACGGGCGTTTTTCCGTTGGCTTCGAGAAGAGTACGAAGGAATGCTTCCCACAGACCCCCTTAAAGGGATACCAAAGAGAAAAGAAGAGCACAGAAAAATCACTTTCGGGATAGACGCTGTGAAAGCAGTTGAGGAGGAACTCTACCGCATCTATATCGAAACGCCGAAAATGATCAACCTCCGAAACTTTCTAGAGTTCGTTTTCATCTGCGCGGTTGGCACACGAGGGACTGAGACCGGATCTTTTGGGCGAGAACATATAGACGTAAAAAGCAGCATGGTCTTTCTCCCCGCGGCTATCACTAAAACAAGACAATCACGTCATGTACCTTTACCTTTCATCGATCCCGGTACGTGGATGAACAAAAAAACCAAGAAGGGCGCGAAATCGCGATTCCAGAAACTTTTCGAGGCGTATTATCGCGCTCATGAAGAGGCATATCCGGACCCCAGCACCCCGTTTTTTTGCTCCCAGACGGGGCAACCGTTGCGCTCAACAGCACTCTGGCAGGCGATAAAGCCCGCTATGAGAGCGTGTGGTCTCGATGTTCCCCCGCATGATCTGCGCCATTTTGCGTTAACCCAAATTGCTTTCCACGGGGGAGCCGCTGCAGTTCAAGCGATTGCGGGGCATACCTCCCCAGTGATGACAGCTCGATACATAAACCCCAGCGCCGAAATGGTTTGCGGAATGGGTCTGGAGGCGATAAAACGCGCGAACGATCTGAGGATATAGTTTTTTCTGCTGACCTTTTCGGAAAAGGACGGTGAAAGACCAAAACCCAAAAATAGAAAAAACATACGTGAACCATTGGAAACACAGGACTTTATGATTTTCACATAGAATGAGCAGGAAGATATTTTTTGTCGCTGATTGAGAGTCAGCAGCAAAAGAAAAAGAATTGGTTGAGGCAACTCTATACGATAAAGAACAAGCGAACGACCATTATTATCCCTTGCAAACTAGAATGAAAGAATGTTTTGAAAATCGATTTCCTAAAGAGGTGAACATCGTGGACATTATTTTCCGCGGAGGTTGCGAGATGACGAAGCTCGCTTGGACGGAGAGAGAGCTTCAAAGGGCGAGGGGTGAAGGTGACGTTGTTGTCGTCTGCGCATCTCGTCTTTTCGAGCTTTTGTCATGTGATGGCGACGGGGTTGTTTTGCCTCCGACCCACTCGGGTTATGAGAGAAGGGAACGGGTGATTCCGAGTCCCTTGACCGCCTCGTCGAATGCGGTTTTCTTTGTTGATGCGCTGTTTTCCCGCGCTCGGAACGAGACCCGCGAAGCATATTGGTACATCGCTCCTCGTCAGGTGCTCCTCGATGTTTATGAGCTATGCGTTTACGACATGGCGTTGTTTGTTCGCGAGCACGGACTCCGTCCGAGTTCGCGGGAAGAGTGCGTTATTCTCCGCGAATGCATCGAGGTGTTGATCCATTTATCGAGTTTAAGCGGAGGGTTGAGAAGCGTGGGGAGCGAGATGATAAAGAGCTTGTCGCTTCGCTATCCTAAAAAACGATTCCCGAATATTGCCCGAACAATCGTAGGGAACTCCTCAATCACGTCTGGCTGCGTTCTCGCAATAGCCGCGGGTGCTCTCGAAGACCTTGTGGTTCCGCAGTCGAGCTGCGGGGA
>JAHDKR010000175.1 GCA_018436785.1 Synergistaceae bacterium
GATGAAGGATCTTCGGGAGGCCATGCTCGTGTGCGCCAAGAACGGCGTCAACGCCATCAGCACGTGCGAAGAGGCCTTCTACCCGTGGAATTCCTCCCGCGCCGTCACCGAAGAGATCGACGAGCTCGCGAAAAAGAACAACTGCACGATTTGCGGCGCGGGGTACCAGGACGTCTTCTGGGGCAACCTGATCGCCACGCTCGCGGGAGCGACGCACAGCATCCGCACGATACGCGGAAAGTCCAGCTACAACGTGGAGGACTACGGCATCGCGCTCGCGCAGGTACACGGCGCCGGGCTGACGCTTGACGCCTTTGAGAAGGAGATCGCCTCCGCCGACAATATTTCCGAAGCCGATCGCAAAGCGCTTATCGAGAAGGGAGAGTTCCTTCCCTCCTATATGTGGAGCGTCAACGGGTGGCTGTGCGAACGCCTGGGGCTGACTCCCGTTTCGCAGACGCAGAAATGCGTGCCGCACACGCACACGTCCGAGCTGCACTCGAAGACCCTCGGCATGACCATCCCGGCAGGACACGCAACCGGCATGTCGGCCGTCGTGACGACGGAGACCGAAGAGGGGATCACGCTGGAGACGGAGTGCATCGGGAAGGTGTACGCGCCCGACGAGTTCGACCGGAACGACTGGACGATCGTCGGCGAACCGGACACGCAGGTGGTCATCAATCGCCCCGCGACGGTCGAGCTGACGTGCGCGACCATCGTCAACCGGCTGCCCGACGTTGTCAACGCCCCGGCCGGATACGTGACCACCGACAAGATGCCGACCAACTCCTACAGAGTGAAGCCGCTGCATACGTACGTCGACACGGAAGCGCTTCAGTCGTCCTCGTCGAAGCGGGCCGTGTGGCACGACGAATAGAGCGATTCCGCGCGTGCGGTGATACCGGTTTTTTCAAAAAGCATGCGGCTCCGACCAAGGCGGGGCCGCATGCTTTTTGAGACAGGCGTTTCCCAAGCTGATTCTTCGCAGTTTTTCGAGCGATGAAAGAAGCCGAAGGAACGAAAAGCCCTGCGATCATCGTGATACAATAAATCAAGAAAATTCGCCGGATCGGAACTTCGCGGCGATCTCCCGCGTCCGGCCGTGTTATGAGAAGTTCCCCCTTGAGCGGGAGCAAGGGACCGAAAAGGAGCGTGAACCTCGATGATTGCAGTAAAAGATGAAGTGCGCACTCTTCTGGAGCGGCTTCCCGACGATTGTTCCTTTGAAGATATACAGTACCATCTCTATGTTCTTGAAAAAGTTAGAAGAAGCGCTGCGAGAGTCGAACAGGACGGTGCATTGGAGCATGACGAGGTTGAGAAGAGATTGCATCGATGGCTCTCCGTCTGAAATGGTCTCCTGACGCGGTGGAAGACCTCGAGACCATAGCGGAGTATATCGCGAGAGACTCGTCTTCGTACGCCTCTTCTGTAGTATCCAAAATTGTAACTGTCGCAAAAACTATCCCCGATTTTCCGCGGAGCGGGCGAATTGTCCCGGAAATAGGCGATCACGCGATACGCGAGCATGTAGTTTTCAGTTATCGCCTGATCTATCGCGTCGAACCCGATCATATCACGCTGCTTGCCGTGATCCATGGAAAGCGATTGCTGGAAAAAAACCCCGCATGGTGCGACGAGTAGCCCCGTTACACCAGTGTGCATATGGTCGAATGGCAAAAAAGCCCGGAGTTTCTGGAACGGCTACCTCTTGATGAACGTCCCCTCCTGAAGCTCGCGGAACGCCAGGTCCAGCTCCTCGCGAGTGTTCATCACGATCGGACCGCCCCACGCTATCGGCTCGCCAAGAGGTTTCGCGGCCATCAGAAAGATGCGCGCGCCCGCTTCTGAGGCCTTTGCGCGGAACGCGTTCCCCTTGTCGAAGAGCACGGCGTGTTTCTCCGCGACGGCCTCTCCGGAAGGGCCGAAGAGCCCTGCGCCCTGAACGATATAGATGAAGAGCGTCGCTTCCGGATCGGTCTCCAGCAGCCACTCCGCCCCCGGCGCCATCTCCGCGTCGAGGTAGAGGGCGTCCGCGTACTCTCCCCGGAAGGCTCCGTCCGTCCCCTTGTAGTTTCCGGAGATGATGCGGATGTTCAGCCCCTCCTCCGCCACCGTCGGGACGTTCTCCCTGACGATGTCGTTGTACTTCGGTTCCGTCATCTTGTCCTTCGCCGGCAGATTGAGCCAGAGCTGCGTCCCCAGCATCCGCTCGTTGGGCTGCGGCATCTCCTGGTGGAGGATGCCCGATCCGGCCGTCATCCACTGGCACTCCCCGTCGAGAATGCGCCCTTTGTTGCCGAGGCTGTCGCCGTGCGCGATATCGCCCCGGATCAGATAGGTGATCGTCTCGATCCCCCGGTGCGGATGCCAGGGGAAGCCTTTGACGTAGTCCTCGGGATTCGTCGAGTCGAAGGCGTCCAGCATCAGGAACGGGTCAAAATCTTTTGTGTCGTTGTACCCGATGACACGAACCAGCTTCACCCCCGCGCCGTCCGTCGCGGGTTTTCCTGTGACGATTCTGCGGATGCTTCGTATTTCGTTCATAACTCGTTACCCTCCTTCGGCTGCACCGTATGCTCATTGCGATTATAGCATTTCATTGGAAGCACACCGGGAAGCCCCTTGCGGCTCGCCGACGGAGTTGTGTGGAAATTTACCAAAACATCGTGTATCCTTACGTGAAGGCAACGATCCGCCGAGGTGCGTCCGGTCCCTTCGTGGTCTTTGTCCAGTTGCAATACTATTTCCTACCCTATCTGAAGGAGATGATGCCATGCGCTACATCGCACTACTCGGGAGCCCCAGGAAAGACGGGAACACCGCCGCTCTGCTCGCCTCGTTTCTCGAAGGCGCGGCTTCCAAAGGACATTCGGGGGAGCTCATCCGGCTCCACGAGAAGAAGATACTCCCGTGCGCGGGGTGCAACGCCTGTAAAACGGAGGGAAAGTGCATTCTCTCCGACGACATGACAGCCCTCTACCCCCTCGTCGAGGAGGCCGAGGTCATCGTCCACGCATTCCCGGTGTACTGGTGGTCGATGTCCGCGCAGACCAAGCTCTTTCAGGACAGGCTCTACGCGATGGACTACACGCATTTCAAGGGGAAACAGCTCTTCCTGCTGACAACGTACGGCGGCGAGGACCCCAACTCCGGTCCGCGCCTCTGCGAACAGTCCTTCCGCGACATCTGCGAGTTTCTGGACATGCAGTTCCGCGACTTCATCGGCGTCTGCTCCGGGACGACGCCCGTCCGAGACAACAAACGAGCCCTCGAAAGGGCGTTTCTCGCGGGCGCGTCGATCTAGCGTTCCGTCGACGGACATGTCGGTCGCGTTCGCTTCAGGAAGGTGATAGAAAGGAGGAAGGAACCATGCGCTCTCTGCGAATACGAGTCATTCTGTTGTCTGTGTGCGCGTTTCTTCTGACATCGGGCATTGCCGCCGGGGCCCCCTCGCGGGAGGAGCTGCTCGAACGGCCCGCGGCCGGAGTAGTCGCAGGCGCCAACGTCAACGTCCGGGACCGCCCTTCGACCAGGGGAAAGAGCCTCGGGAGGCTGGGGGAGGACGGCTACTGGGAGGAGCTTGTCGTCGTGGACGCCGCTCCGGGTGATGACGGTCAGATATGGTACAAGATCCTCTCCGAGAAGCTCGGCGAGGGGTGGATGCACGGTCGCTTCCTCCGCTTCGAAGGGCTCGACGACCCGCTGGGGCGCTTCTTTGTTCTGCTCCGGAGGGATTTCGGGACGACCCCGGCGATGACGCAGCAGCGGCTGGGCAAACCAGTGAAGATCGAGCGAAAGACATTTCGTCCAGAGGACTACCCCGAGAATGTGACGTCGGTCGAACTTCGCTACCCCGGAGGGAGCGTCGTCTTCTGGATCATGAAGAAGATTCCCTTCCTGGTAGGAGCGGACTTTGAGGAGGGCGCCGCGTTCGGCCCGATCTCCTTCGGCGACGGCCCGGAGAAGGTGGAGCGACTGCTCGGCGAACCGCATGGAGTACGGAACCGCGTCTGGACGTACCACTCCGGGATGCGGCGTGTGCACATCGGCTTCGGTCTCGGCCCGAACGGCGAAGCAGCGGTGAACCGCCTGATCTTCGAGCGGGACGCGTTCTGAACTGACTGTTTCATACGAGGCTGAACGGAGAGTTCCGTGATGGTTTGAAAATGCTAGAGAAGGAAGCGGGCGGCGCGGAGAGCACAGGTCTCCGTGCCGCCCGTTCTTCGTCGGGGCGGCGGGCGGCGCTGGATATGCCCCGATAGGCAGATAAAAGATGATGAAGAGCTTGACTAATATTGATCTTTAGAGAGGCTGTTCATTTCCGTAGCAGCATCCAGGACGGAACAAACGCTTTTGCCCGGCGCGCCGTGGAGCCGGAGAGCGGAGATGGGAACTCTGTTCGCCTGTGTTTGTCCGCAGGGGCAGGGTGGACGGACTTCGGTTTCGGCTATCGGCGATTGGAGGGAAGCACAAGTCTTCCCTCCAATTGAAGTAGCTGTTCGCAGCTGTTCACATCGCAGCTGTCCGCAGCTTGACAACATACCCTCTATTGACTATTGTTAGCTTGCTTTACCTTATTTTATTCCAATGTAAACAGCACGTGCTGGACGGGATGGCGGGTGACTCGCCGGGGAACGGTCGTCCCCTCCGCCGGTTCCCCTAAGTACCCTATACCGTGATGAAGCCTAGAGGAGGAGTTCGAGGTTCTCTGGTCCGACGCCTACCCTCTTCCCGACGCCATCGTCGAAGAGGTTCGCCGTATAGCGGATCGCGTTGAAATCCGCTTCGAGGAGGCCGCTTCCGGCGAACTGGCCGGGGCTGCCCTTGCCGAATCGCCGATCTATCGCGGAGGCAAATGTCTTCAGCCGTGACAGCGCTCTTTCGTAACGACGTTTCTCGCCCACCGGCAAAACTACGGAATGGCGCGCCTGCTGCCTGCGGACGAGGTCGGAGTGGGAAAGACGCTCTCGCTCGCCGCCGCCGCGATGCTCTCCGCGCTGCGGAACATTTTGTAGAGGCGCTGCGCAGACGATCAAAAGCCGCTTTCTTCATGAAGACGCTGATTTTACAGCGTATCTGCTCGAGTTTCGCCTCGGGGCGTTTGACCGCCGAAAGGATGCTGCGAAAAGAAGCGCTCGAAGATGAGGACGAAGAGAAGCAGAGTATCGAGGGAACTCTTCGCGGAATGACGGAAGAAGAGAGGCATTATCTCGAGTCGATTGTCGAGGAACTCTCCCGTCCCGAGGCGCACGATCCGAAGGTCGCCGCTGTCCGCTACTTCCTCTCCGAACACAGAACAGACGGCAAAAACTGGTTGGAGCACGGCTGTATCATCTTCAGCCAATACTACGATACCGTGCGTACGCTTGCATTGGAGCTGGGCTCCGTCTTGCCCGGAGAACCGGTCGCGGTGTACGCCGGAGCGGGCAAGAGCGGTATCCATCTCGACGGCGATTTTGCCTCGGTGGAACGCGAGGAGATCTAGTCCGCTGTGCGAAAGCATACAATTCGTCTGCTTGTTGCGACTGACGCTGCTTGTGAAGGGCTGAATCTACAGGCGATCGGGACGTTGATCAATGTCGATCTTCCGTGGAATCCTTCTCGCCTAGAGCAGCGTCTGGGACGAATCAAGCGATTTGGTCAGCGGCGACGGTCGGTGGACATGCTCAACCTCGTCTACCATGATACCCAGGACGAGAAGGTGTATGCCGCCCTCTCCAGCCGGATGAAGGACCGGTACGATATTTTCGGCAGCCTGCCGGATACCATAGAGGAAGAGTGGATCGAATCCGTGGAGGAGTTGGAGAAGATGATGGACCGGTATATCCACCTTCGGAAGAAGGCGAAGGACGCTTTCGAAATCCGTTACGAACGCTCGGTGAATCCGGAGAGCGAACGATGGGAACTCTGTTCGCGGGTGTTTGCCCGCAGGGACATCGTGGACAGGCTTTCCAAGCCGTGGAAGGGGTAGCGCACACTATTCATCGGATGCGTTCATAATCGTAGTCGGAAGGAATGGTGACTCGCATGAAGAAGAGCGAGCTGTGCAAACTGCTGGAGGTTGGCGAGTGGAAAGACGTCGAGTTCAAGGAGGCTCGCTCCGCTGTTCCCAAGTCGGCCTTCGAGACCGTCTCGGCTTTTGACAACACGCACGGTGGTCATCTGATTCTCGGTGTCTCGCAGAGAGGAGAGTCCTTTGAGATCACCGGCGTCGAACATCCTGACAAGGTCCAGAACGACTTTCTTTCCGTCCTGCATGCCGATGCGAAGATCAATCACGATGTGGCCGTGACCGAAGAGCGTTTCGATAGCGACGGCAAGATTGTACTCGTTTTTCATATCGCGGAAAACCATCGGACGAGGAAACCGGTCTATATGGACGGCGATATCCGGCGGACGTTCCTTCGAAAAGGCGGCGGCGATTATAAGGCTCAGATGCAGGATATAGAACGGATGCTGCGCGACGCCACGGCTGACCGATGGGACAGTCAGCCGTTCGACCGCGTGCTTTTCAAGGAGGCTTTCCATTCTGGAAGTATCCGCTGGTACAGGAACCGTTTCCATCAGATCAACGCCGGGTTCGACCCCGAGCAGCCAGATCGCGATTTTCTCTATCACTGGGGGTATCTTCTCCGAGACGGGAGACGGTATGTTCCCACCCGTGCTGCGATTATGCTCTTCGGATCTCCCCTGGCTGTTCATCAACTTATTCCCCGCCCGACGCTCGACGTGCAGTTTCTCGGGTATGCAAGCGGCGAACCGATGCCTGAAACGCGCTGGTTAGACAGGATGGTCTGTGAGGAGAATATTGTTCAGACGTGGGAGCAGCTCGTTGCCAAGTACAGGTTTTTCATGCCCAAACCGTTCCGCGATATCGACCCGGTGACTCTGGGGCGACGCGACGATCCTCCGGGCTTCCGCGTTTTTCGTGAAGCCGCAGTAAACCTTCTGATCCATCAGGATTATGGAGATCACTCCCGCAAGGCGGTCATCAAATTTTTCCGGGACGGTATTCAGTTCTGGAATCCGGGAGACGTCTTCGGCGACGATTCGCGCCTTTTCGAGCCCGGAGAAAAGGAGGTTCGCAATCCGCAGATCGCGATGGCGATGCGGCGTATCTCCATGTGCGAACAGGCCGGTACGGGGATGCGGATGATGCGGGACGAGTGGCGAAAGCTGGGGCACTCGTCGCCTGTCTGCAGAAATGATCGCGCGTGGAAAGCGTTCGAGCTGTTCGTTCCGGGATTGGACACAGAAGCGGATATGGCATCGGATTTGTTGAAAGCGATGTTCGGTGTTGTCGGTGCGACCGAAATTCAACCTGGGACAGATTCTGTACCAAGTCTGTCCCAGGTGTGTCCCAAGTCTATTGCACTCGCTCTAGCAAGGCGAATCCTTCATGAAGCCGACGGTACAGCCGACATTGCAACGTTGATGATGAGAGCTGAACACACCAATCGAACGCGTTTTCGAAAGACGATTCTACTTCCGCTCATCGAAGCGTCGCTCTTGGAGCCAACCATTCCCGACAAACCGACCAGCAGCAAACAGCGGTATCGCCTGACGACGAAAGGACGTCTGATCCTGGAAAGGGAAGCGCCTTCCAACGAGGAATAAAACAGCCCGCCCCCGGCACAGGCTGTTCCGGGGGCGGGCTGTTCTTTCAGGTTGCCGCTTCGTTGTTTTTTTCAGCTCCGGATATCCGATACCGACGGGAAGCCGTACCCTCCCCTCGCCGAGCGCACCGCGTCCGCGACAGCCTCCTCCACCGCGCGGGCGGCGAGCGCGCCGAGGGTGTTCATCTCGGCCTCCAGATCCCCGACTGAGAGGGCGAAGATGGTGTCGCCGTCCACCATCGTGTGCGCCGGACGCATCGAGCGGGCGAAGCCGTCGTGCGCCATGGAGGCGAGCTTTTTCGCCTGCGCCTTGGTGAGCCGCGCATTCGTGGCGACGACGCCGAGCGTCGTATTCCCGGCGAAGACGTTCTTTTTCTCCTGAGAAGCGTTCATCACCGCCTCCTCCGTGCCGAGGAAGCGGCGTTCCTTTCTGTCCCACGCTCCGGCGAGGATGTTGCCTGTTCGCGGTTCCATCACATCCCCGAGACAGTTGACCGCGACGAGTGCGCCGACGAACAAAGGCCCCGCCCTGTAGGCGAAGGCCCCGAGGC
>JAHDKR010000223.1 GCA_018436785.1 Synergistaceae bacterium
CAGCGCGCGCGGAATTCGCAGTTCGCCGCCCGTCCACTCGCCGCTGTAGCGTTCGACGGCTTCGCAGAGCGCGCTCGCCCTGGCCTGGGCCTCGGAGGCGCCTTTTCCCGAGCTGGAGCTGCGCAGGCTGCGCTTGAGCGAATCCAGCCGGTCCATCTTCAGCGCGGTGTTGTGTCCAGCGGCGTAGACGACCGCGACGTCGTCGTCGCTGCGCACGGGCCTCAGTTCCTTCACCACCCCCGTGATCGGGCTGATCAGGTGTTCATAGCGTTTCAGCGTCCGTTCGGGGGAGACTGCGCGGCGCCCCCCGTCCTTGTTGAATGTAGCTCTCCCCGGTTCCAACGGCAGCGGCTTCGCCTCGCGGGGCGCCTCCGTGCCGCAGGCGGGGCAACAGGGGTGGCGCACAAGGGCGTGGGTTCGAGCGCTCCAGTCGGTCCAGTCGAGGCTCAGAAGCTTCCCCGCAAGCGTGCGGGACGCTCCGGCGAGGAAGCGCGCCGCCTCCGTCGCCGCCATGCCGTACGCCGAGGCCAGCGTCGACGGGAGAGCCGCTACGGAGGTCGAGGGAACTGCCTTCCCGCCTCCGAGCCTTTTCGCCAGAGCGTGCGCACTGCGGTTGCGTTCGAGTCTCGACAGAAGACAGCGGAAGCAGGCGGTCTCTCCGGGCAGGAAGAGCGGGCCGATCCACGCCTCCGGCCCCGTGGGACGGAGCAGCAGCAAGGGGCGACGCGCCGCGAGCGCCTCCCCGTTGATCTCGCGCAGCTCGTCCCGCTGGTAGTCGTCCGCGACGACGACCCACAAGTCCGCCGACTCTTTCGGCCTCGTCCGCACGCCCGCTTCTTTCAACGCCGCCTCCAGCGGCGACCTGTCCAGATTCCCCGCGACAAACACGGCGACGGAACTCCTCCGAAGCGCCTCCATCGCGGCGCGCGGTTCGACGCCCGCTTCGTGCCAGAAAGCGGACAGGGCGGGAGGTATTTCCGGAGTTGCCTCCGCGACGCACCCCCGCTGCTCCAGGATGTTCAAGACGTAGTAGACAGTCGCGGCGTCAACGCTGCCGGCGAGCGCGTCCGCGATGTCATCGGCGCTGCGGCGTCCGTCGATCAGCGGGACGACAAGTTCGTAGGCGGCGCCGTAAAAGGCTTTCGCCCCCCTCTCGGAGAGCGCGAGCGCTCCTTCGCCGGGAACCGTTTGCAGGCGGCAGTGCGGCGCGACCGCCGGGGTCTTCATCGTGCGCCTTCCGAACAATACGGGATGAACAATCTCCCGTACCGGATGGGAGCCGCGCCGGAAGTTTCCGTTACCACGTTATGAAGCAATTGTTGTCATCCCATGAGTACTGCCCGCCTGCGGCGGCGATGTCGAGCGCCTCGTCCGAGAGTTCGTCGGGTTTTTTCGGAATCACAAGGTGTATGCGCTCGTCAGTATTTTCGAAGACGTCGATTTTTACCCCTTCCGGAATCGCCACTCCCTCGGCCCTCAACACCGACGCGGGATCGGTCATCAGCTTCGCCTTGAACCGAGCGTCCGCCCACGCCTTGGCGATCAGCTTCGCCAATACTTTGCGCATCTCTTTTCTGTCCATACCGTACCCCTCCCGTTAAATAAAGTAGCGCTTCGGCGCGCGTCCGCCGCTCATGGGCGGACGGGCATACCATGAAGGCTTAGTAGAAGTCGCACGAGCAGAAGACGTCGTTCTGCCCCTCGGCCGCGGCGATATCCAACTCCTCGTCAGAGAGTTGGTCGGGCTTCTTCGGGATAACAAGGTATATGCGCTCGTCCGTGTTTTCGAAGACGTCGATCCGCATTCCCTCCGGAATCGAGAATCCTTCGGCCCGCAGAACCGACGCGGGATCGGCCATCAGCTTCGCCTTGAACTGCGCGTCAACCCACGCCTTGGCGATCAGCTTTCCCGTTGCCTTGTACATCTCTTTTCTGTCCATTTTCGTTCACCCTCCACACTGAAATTTTAGAAATCCGAGCTATTCTGAATTATAAACTCTGACATAGTGTGAGAGTCAAGGCTGCTTTATGCTTTTTTTCGAAAAAATGATAAAGTGGTGTCCAAAGAAAGACCGCTTCGATGAACACACTGCCTCTGCATCGGCGAGCGAGCGGACCGGACAGACGAAAAGAAAAACGGGCAAGAGAAAAGGGTGAAATAACGAAAATGCACGAAGAAGCGCGCCGCGCAGGCACTGAAAAAAATGCTCCCGCCGGGGAGGGAAAAACATCCGCCCCGATCTTCGACCCGGAATCTCTCGCAGTCTCTTTGAAAAGAGGCGTCCGTCTGCACGAAACGGACGGACGCGCCGTATTTGTCGACGCGGACGGCGTTGCGCTCGCCCTTCCGCTTTCTCCCGAAACGCGGCGGATTTTCTTGTCGGCGCTGGACGAGGGAGCATGTACCGCGAACGAGCTGGCGGACGCGGCGCTTCACGCCGCGCCTTCAACCGACGCAGCCTCTCTGTACTACGTTCTGGCGCAGCTCGAACGGGGACGGTGGTTCCGGTACGCGCTCCGCTCCGGCGGGCGGAATGCGGCGACGCTGGAACCGTTCTCCCGCCGCTTCGACTTCGCGGACGCATCGGTTACGGGCCGCTATCGACTGTCCCGATTCGCCTGTCTGCGGCGCGAGGAAGACGACGCCGCTCTGGAGAGCCCGTTGGGGCACGGACGGCTGCTGCTGCACACCTCAGAGGCTGTCGCCCTCGCCGCCGCCCTCTCTCGCCCGCTGTCGTTCGAAGAGATGTGCGTTTTGCATCCCGCGCTTGCCCCAAAGGATATCGGAGCGCTGCTCGCGATGATGCGCAGCGTCGGTGCGCTCTTCCCGTGCGACGCGGAGGGACGGATTCCGGAGGACGGGAGCGAACAGCTGCGTCAGTGGGAGTTTTACGATCTTCTCTTCCATAGCCGCAGCAGGCAGGGAAGACACGGCAATCCCATAGGAGGATCCTGTCCGTTCCTCGGGGAAATTCTCCCGCTGCCGGGAGTGAAGCGTCCGATATCGGCGGAGCGCGTTCCTCTTCACCGCCCGGAGACGGGGGAGAGGCGCGCGGATTTCTTCGAACTCGCGGAGATGCGCCGTTCGCTGAGGATCCAGGGGGAGCGACCGCTCGGCGTAAAAGAACTGGGGATTTTCCTGCACTTCGTGGGAGGCGTTCGGGAAATACTGCCCGCCTCCCCGGAGAAGGGGTATTGGTACGAGGCTTCGCTGCGCCCTTGCGCGGGAAGCGGGGCGATCCACGAACTGGAGTACTACCTGACGGTCGCCAGGTGCGATGGGCTTCCGCCGGGGCTGTACCGGTACGATCCGCTCGCCCATGCGCTCGAACGACTCGAAGCGGACGAAAAACAGCTGGAAAAGCTCTTGAAGGGCGCGGCCCGCGCCATGAGGGGAGCGCGCTGCGACGTGCTGATCACTCTGGCGGCACGATTTCAGCGCGTTTCGTGGAAGTATCGCTCCATCGCCTACTCGCTTCTTCTGAAGGATGTCGGCGCTGTCTTCCAGCAGATGTACCTCGCGGCCAGCGCGCTGGGCCTCGCCCCCTGCGCGCTGGGCGCGGGCGACTCGGACGACTTCGCCGAAACGGCCGGCCTCGATTATTTCTCGGAGACGTCCGTCGGGGAGTTCGCGCTCTCGGGGCGGTGAACGAAGGGCGCAAAGAAGCGCCGGTTCCGCAAAACGGCCGAGGAACGCGCGCGCAAAAGCGCGTTGATTCGACCGCAGCCTTCCGATAGAATGCTTTATGGAACCCTCAGGGGCGTTCTTCGGGAAAGGCGTTCCGGCCCGGGCCCCGAAAACCGTCGCTTCATCGGAGGGTTCGCCCATATGACCCGAAAGGAAAGAATACATGCTGAAACGAATCATTTCGAACCGGCGCGCGCGCTACGCGCTCCTCTTCGTCGCGCTGCTCTACGGCGCGGCCCTTCTGGGCGTGCGGCGCCTCGTCTACCGTCCGTGGGCGAACTTCTCCCGCACTCCCGACGCGTACGGCTGGGAGTGGGAGGACGTCCGGTTCCGGGCGAAGGACGGCGCGACGCTCCACGGATGGTACATTCCCGGCGATTCGCGCAGAACGGTGATCTTCTGCCACGGGAACGCGGGGAACATCTCCCACGGGCTGCGGCGCGCGGATATTCTGAAGTCGCTGGGCGTGTCGGTCTTCCTGTTCGACTACAGGGGGTTCGGCAAGAGCCCCGGCAGACCGACGGAGAGAGGAGTCTACGCGGACACGGAAGCCGCTTTCGACTGGCTGCAGGAGCATAAGGGGCTTTCGGGAAGGGATACGGCGGTATTCGGCCGCTCGCTGGGAGGCGCCGCGGCGCTGGAGTTGGCGACGCGCCGCCCTGTCGCGGGAGTGATCCTCGAATCCACATTCACGAGCCTTGCGGACGTGGCCAGGGCCTTCGTGCCCTACTTTCCCGCCGAACTGTTCGTCTTCAAAGCGTTCGACAACATGCGGAAGATCGGCCGCATAGGCGTCCCCGTCCTGATCATGGCGAGCACGGACGACGAAATCACCCCGTTCGAACACGGCCAGCGCCTCTTCGAAGAGGCCGCGGAGCCCAAGTTCTTTTTGACGATGAACGGGCGGCACCGGTCGAACTTCTACCGCACGGAACAGGAATACGTCGACGCCATCCGCGACTTCTTGGAGCTCGTCTTCGAGAAAACACCGGAGGAGAGCTGACGCCGAACCACCCTATCGGATTGTCTCCCGTCCGCTCATCGCGGCGTAAAGTCGCTCGCACTCCGTCTTCCACGCCGAAAGCGTTTAGGCCCGGGCGGGGTGGATCGCAAGAAAGAGCGACAGAAGCGCCGATATTCACGCCGCCGTGAAGCGTCTCCGGTCCGGAGGGCAAAGGAGTCGCCGCGTCCGTTTCATCGTCCGTTCAGCGCGCCCACGGTCCCGTGCGTGTAGCGCCCGCCGGCGATAGTGCAGCGGACGCCGACGTTCCGCAGCTCGTCCCCCGAGATGCCTCGCAGATCCCTGTCGAGGATAACGACGTCGGCGGGACATCCGGCTTCGAGGCGTCCGGCGTCGCTTCTGCCGACCGCTTTGTACGGGTTCGACGTGAAGAGCGGAAGCGCCTCTTCGACTGTCAGTCGCTCTTCGGGCGAGAGCGCCCCCCCTCCGCCCTTCCCGCGCCGTTCGACGAGCGCCCGAAGCGAGTGCATCGGGTTGACCGACTCGACGGGGGCGTCGCTGGAGGCGGAGAGCGGGCCGCACTCGTTCAGGATGGAGCGCCACCGGTAGGTCCACTCCATGCGTTCCGGCCCCAGCCGCAGCGGGGCCATGGTTATGTCGCTGGGGATGAACGAGGGCTGGATGTCGCAGAAGAGCCCCAGTTCGGCGAGACGGCGGCGCTGCTCCGGGCGGCAGACGATGAGGTGGTTGATCCTGTCCTTCAGCGCGGCGGGGCCGAACTCTTCGTCGACCTTTCCGATGCAGTCGAGCGCCTGGTCGAGCGCCCGGTCGCCGATGGCGTGGAGGAGCGTCTGGATCCTCTTCTCGCGCGCGGCGCGGAGCATCCCGAGGACCTGCTCGTCCGTCCAGTTCAGCCGTCCGGCCCGGGCGGGGTCGTCCGCGTACGGGGCGGTGAGCGCGGCGGTGCGCCCGCCGAGGCTGCCGTCGAGGAAGATCTTGAGCCCCTGGTAGCGGATCCAGTCGTCGCCGAAGCCGGAGGGCATGACGGGGTAGGGGAGGGCGTCGTGGTAGGTGAAGACGCGCACCGGCAGTTCCCCCCTGCGGCGGAGCTCGTCGTAGAGCGAGAGGTC
>JAHDKR010000110.1 GCA_018436785.1 Synergistaceae bacterium
GAAGCGCCCATCTGCGGCGCGCCTTCGCCCTCTTCCTGACGAAAGTGCTGCTGCCCAAGAAAACGGGGCGAAGCGACTTTCCGGATGTATCGGACCTTGTGGAGGTGGAAAGAATGATCCTTGAAGGAAAGCACGAATGGGCCGAGAACTGGCTGAAAGAAGGCGAGGAGCGCGGCATCAAGCTCGGCGAAGCGCGCGGCATCAAGCTCGGCGAAGAGCGGACCAAGCGCGAGAACGCCCTCAGGATGCTGGACAAAGGCTTCAGCATCGCCGACGTCGCGGAATGCGTCAACCTCTCCGAAGCGGAAGTCCGCCGCCTCGCCGAAGAAACCCGGCAATGAACGGACCTAAACGACAAACTACGGAATCTACTTTATGCGAGCCCGGAGAATCCCCTCTCCGGGCCCGCCTTTCTTGAACCTCAGCACCGCCCGATGCACACGTACTCGAACCCCATCGTCTTCATCGCGGAGGGGGCGTACTGGTTCCGCCCGTCGAAGATCAGCGGCGTCTTCAGCAGCTCCTTCATCCTCGGGAAGTCCGGCCTCCGGAAGAGCGGCCACTCGGTCAGCAGCAGCAGCGCGTCCGCGCCCTCGAGCGCCTCGTAGTTCTCCTCCATGTACTCCATCGAACCGCTCCACTCCGACAAGTGCGCCCGTGCATTCTCCGCCGCCACCGGATCGTACGCGCGAAGACGCGCCCCCGCCGCCGCCAGCTTCGGCAGGATATCCAGCGCCGGCGACTCCCGCACGTCGTCCGTCTGCGGTTTGAAGCTCAGCCCCCACACCGCGAACACCCGCCCCGCCACATCCCCGCCGTAATGGGCCATAATCTTTTGCAGAAACCACTCCCGCTGCGCACGGTTCACGTCCTCGACGGCCTTCAGGATGGAGAAGGGCGACCCCGCCGCGTCTCCCGACGCGATCAGCGCCTTCACGTCCTTCGGGAAGCACGACCCGCCGTACCCCACCCCCGCGTACAGAAAGGCCGACCCGATCCGCGAATCCGACCCCATCCCCTGACGCACCTGGTCCACGTCGCCGCCCACCAGCTCGCAGAAGCGCGCCAGCTCGTTCATGAAGCTGATCCGCGTGGCGAGCATCGCGTTCGCCGCGTACTTCGTCAGCTCCGCCGACGGAATCGACATCGACAGCATCCGGTTCTCCCTCATCGTGAACAGGAAGAACAGCTCCTTCAGCAGCTCCGCCGTCCGGTTGTTCTCCGTCCCGATCACGATCCGGTCCGGCTTCATGAAGTCCTCCACCGCCGTCCCCTCTTTCAGGAACTCCGGGCAGAA
>JAHDKR010000206.1 GCA_018436785.1 Synergistaceae bacterium
CGCGGATAAAAGTTCCAAAGACATGGCGGATGCCGCCTCGGAAGGCGGCGAGACGGTGCTCAAGACCATAGAGCGTATGGAAAACATCAAGAATTCCGTGCAGGAGACCGAAGAACTGCTGACGCAGCTGGACGCCTACTCGCAGCGCATCGGCGTGGTGGGCGACACCATCACGGGATTGGCGGACCAGACGAACCTGCTGGCGCTGAACGCCGCCATCGAAGCTGCGCGGGCGGGAGAGGCGGGAAGAGGCTTCGCCGTCGTCGCCGAGGAGGTGCGCAAACTCGCCGAACAGTCGCAGCAGGGGGCGCATGAGGTCGCCGAACTCGTGTCCAAGATCCTCGACGGAACCCGTTCCGCGGTGTCGTCGATGCGGAAGAGCCGCGAAGGCGTCGAAGAGGGAGTGACCATAGCGCACGTCGCCGGAGACGCGCTGGAGCGCATCCGGAACGCCATCGGCAGCTCGATCGAGGATATCCGGAAGATCATCACGACCACCGACGAGGATGTCGCCAAGTCGGACAAGGTCATCGCGCTGATCGACGCGACGGCGAGCGTGATGGAGACCACGGACGACCACGTGCAGAACCTCGCGGCCTCCATGGAGGAGACCGCCGCGGCGATGGAGAACGTGGCCACGGGCTCGCAGGAGGTCAGCTCCACCGCCGAGGACCTGCGGGAGATGACGGAGCGCTTCAAGGTGGAAAAGGACGAAGGCTGGTTGAACCCTGCGGAAGCGCGCGGGACAGACAAGCTTGCGCTTCCCGGCCGCTGATCCGGGCGTTCCGCTTTTCACGGAACTGCACTGAAGAGAGGAACGGCGTTTTCGAAGAGAGCACAGGGCGTCGGGTACGCCGTTCCGAATCTGTATCGAACGACAGGAGGAAAAAAAATGGCGGAACAGCAACTGGTTGTCTTCGGCTTGGGCAAAGAGGAGTTCGGCATCGATATATCGCGGGTGCGCGAAATCGTCCGGCTCCAGAACATCACGACGATCCCGCAGTCGATGGACTTCGTGGAAGGAATCGTGAATCTTCGCGGACAGATCGTTCCCATAGTGGACCTGTGCAAG
>JAHDKR010000130.1 GCA_018436785.1 Synergistaceae bacterium
CAGTCAACAAAAACCTGCGTTATCGGAACATGTTCAGAATAGGTTAGTTGCTCCATCGTCTAATACTTTACGAATGTTGGCCAAACCAAACGCTGAAGATGTGGCTAAAGATTTTGTATATCAGGTTCTACAAAGTCCAACATTTGGTGATAGTTTCCATGAAATTGTCTCTAAATATGGACAGACCGAAAATGGAGATGACAATGTCAATGCATGGATTAAACAACAGGGATATGATACCACATTTGAAGATGTTTTGACCGCCTATGACCAGGTTTTACAGGAATCACTGCTTCCAATGACCGGGAACTATAAGACTAACTTTGATGATGCGATTGTTACTATTGTTGGGGATCAGACCAGTTGGAAGAGTCAGATCTATTATAATGGTACTTATATCAAAAAATTCACCTATGAAAATTCTGTTTTATCCTGGAGTACTGGGGATGGTAATTCTGTCAATGCTACACTGCAATTTGGTTGGAAAGATCCAGACAGCAAAATTGATCCAATTTTTACAGGCAAAATGTGGTATACCAGTCAATCTGAACCTGCTTCAAATAATGTTCAGGGCGAGTGCACAAGTGCACCTTCGACTATATCAGTATGGGATGGATTATATAAGACCTTTAAAAACAGTGGCGGCAGTTGGGTAACCGGAGAGGCGGTATTAATTAATGGTACAAATAACACTGTATCTTTGGGAGAGACCGAGATTAAGAATTTTGCATATGAAACAGGAAAATTAACCTGGAGTAGTGATGATAATTCTACATCTGGTGAACTGAACTTCTATATGAAGCCAAATGATGACAGTACTGGATATACTGCAAACTTCTCCGGATACATCTGGGATAAAGGTCAGAGTAAACCTGCAGACATAAATTACAGCGGTAGTCTTGATACCTCTTATCTAAAACCATGGAATGGATATTATTCAACTCTGATTAAGGGTTCAGATGGGAGTTACACTCCCGGGCTTGAATTAATCGTCAAAGCCGGTGATACATTAGCCCAGAGCCAGATATTCTATGGAGGGAAAACGATTATAAACTTTGAATATCGTACTCCAATACTTAGTTGGAAAGATACCGATAATGATACTAATGTTCAGGTTTCTTTCTATCTAAATAGTAATACTAATGTAACCGGTTTTTCCGGAACAATAAATGATAAAGGTAAACCTGTACCACCTCAAGCGAACTTCTATGGTAGTATTGATGAAAAATATCTGTCACCATGGTCAGGATATTATAAGACAACGCTAAATAAGAACACAGGGCCAGAAGTTATCATTCAGGGCGGTGAACCGGGTCAGGATTCTATAATCAAAGTCGGTGGAGTGACTATCAAAAACATGGCCTTTAATAATCCGGTACTTTCCTGGACAGATGCAGATAATGATTTTAATGGGAACATTACTGTCTTTACAAAACCTAATACCAATATTCGTGAGTTTTCCGGATACTATTGGAAGAAGGGTGATAAACAACCTGCGGATCAGAACTGGCTTGGCGAAATTGATATTGACTATCTGTTATCCTGGAGTGGTAACTATTATACTTACAAGAATGATGGAAGTGATGATTGGAAGACAGGGCCTTCCTTCCAGGTTGTAGGTGCAGAGAGTCAGGAAGACAGCGTAATTATGTATAATGGACAGCAGATCAAAGAATGGCAGTTTAATAATCCGGTCTTATCCTGGAATGATACTGCCAATCAATCAAATGCGACGATTACCTTCTATATACCTAAACCTGATCCCAGTAAAGATAATCAGACGATTACTCCATCATTTACGGGTAAAGTATGGGATAAAGGAGGAACAGAACCTACAAATAGTAATTATTA
>JAHDKR010000027.1 GCA_018436785.1 Synergistaceae bacterium
AAAATCACCGGCGTTTCCATGGAGAACGGAAGAATTCGCACCGTCGCGGACACGGTAACACTGGAGTCGGAGAAGATTCTCGTCGCCACGGGGAGGAAGCCCGTTCTGGAGCCCCTGCACCTGGAGAAGGCTGCCGTAGAGTTCACGAAGCGAGGCATCACCGTGGACAGTCACATGCGAACCAGCAAGCCGCACATATACGCCGTGGGCGACTGCAACGGGCAGAGTCTTCTCTCCCACGCGGCCATGCACCAGGGGATGCTTGCCCTGATGCATTCGCTCTCTCCCTTTTCCCTTTCCATGCTGAAGCGCGAACGGTATGTGGTTCCCTGGTCGGTGTTCACCGAGCCGGAGATCGCCCAGGTCGGCATGACGGAGAAGGAAGCGCGAGAGAAGGGGCTGAAAATCCAAGTGGTGAAGAAGGCTTTTCGCTCCTATGGCCGCACAGTGGCGGACGGACACCCCGAGGGGTTCATCAAGATCGTCGTCGACGTCCGGGGAAGAATATACGGCGCCACAATCGTCGGCGAGGCGGCGAGCGAACTGATTCACGAGTGGACCATGGCCATCCAGTACAAAAAACGGATGCATCATGTGATGATGATGCAGCACGCCTTCCCGTCCGTCTCCATGATCAACAAGATGGTCGCCGAGGACTGGATGATGGAGAAGATGAAGTCGGGCTGGATCAGACACCTGGTGAATCTTCTCAAGTAGACGGGGAAAACGCAACGCGTTGCGGAGTGAAAGATTGAAGACGCTCTTTCCGGGGACCGGACCAGGGTCCCCGTTTTTTGTGTGTCGGTTATAATAGCGAAGAGAGGGCTTCTCTTTTTCTTATAGACTATTTCTTGATGCGAAAGGGTGGTTTAAAAATGGCGAGCAGACTCACAAAAACGCGCACTCTCGCGGCGGTCGCGGTCGCTGCGCTGGTCGGCGCGGGGTATTTCATCTGGGGCGCCGTCCCCGCGAAGCGCGAGCAGACCGAGGTCGCCCGCGTCGCCCGTCCGGTGAAGACGATGGCGGTTCGCGCCGCAGGCGGCGGAGGAGAGCGTATCTTCCCCGGCAAGGTGCTCGCGTCGCAGAAGGTGAACCTGGCCTTCCGCGTCTCCGGTCAAATCGCGGAGCTGCCCGCGGTGAAAGGGACGTTTGTTGAGCCGGGCACGCTGCTGGCCCGTCTCGACCCACGCGACTTCGAGGTGCAGCTCGCCAACGCGAAGAGCGAGCTGGGGAACGCAAAGGCCCGCCTGGACGCCATGAAGGCCGGAGCCCGCAAGGAGGAGATCGCCATGCTCACCTCGAAGGTGAACTCCGCCCGCGCCCAGATGAACGACGCGCTCACCACCCTTGACCGGGTGGAGAAGCTGTACAAGGCGGGGGGCTTTTCCAAATCGGAGTACGACAAGGCCCGCACCGCCTCCGAGGTAGCCCGCGCGACCTATCAGTCGGCCTCGCAGGAGCTGTCGGCGGCCCGCACCGGCTCGCGCCCCGAGGATGTCGCCGCCATGGAGTTCACCATCCAGGGGATCGAGGGGAAGGTCCGCACTGCGGAGAACGCCCTTGCCGACACGGAGCTTCTGGCCCCCTTCGGCGGCGTCGTCATCGACCGCTACGTGGACAACAACCAGAGTATCCAGCGCGATCAGTCCATCGTCAGCCTGCAGGACATAGGCACGCTCGAAGTCGCCATCTCCGTGCCGGAGACGCTCGTCCTCCACACGCGGAAAAAGGATATCAAGGGAATTGAAGCGCGCTTCGCCTCGCTGCCCGACAAGCGCTTCCCGCTGACCTACAAGGAAGCCTCCGCGCAGGCCGACCCGCAGACGCAGACCTATCCGGTCACCTTCGCGCTCCCGACGCCCGAGGATGTAACCGTCCTCCCCGGCATGACGGTGGACGTTATCATCCCGCGCCCCGCGGGTGACGAGGGAGCGGAGGCCGAAATTCCCGCCTCCGCAGTTTTGGCAGGGGATGGAACCGAACACTTCGTCTGGCGCGTCGAGGGAACGGACGAGCTGCGCGTTAAGAAGATTCCGGTCGAGGTCGCGGGGTACCGGGGCGACCTCGCGCTCGTAAAGGGAGTGGCCCCCGGTGAACGCATCGTCACGGCGGGCGTCTCCATGCTGCTCGACGGCGACCCGGTGACGTTGTACACCGCGCCCGGGAACTGAACGGAGGCGCGGCCATGAACCTCGCCGAATTCTCAATCCGCAAGAGCACGGTCGCATGGTTCCTCACCCTCCTGATCGTCATCGGGGGCGTGTGGGCCTACAACGGGCTCGGCAAGTTGGAGGACCCCGCCTTCACCATCAAGACGGCCGTGATCGCCACGACCTACCCCGGCGCGTCGCCGCTGGAGGTGGAGAACGAAGTGACCTCCCTCATCGAGTCCGCCGCGCAGAAGCTGGGGCAGACGTACAAGGTGCGCTCCCTCTCGAAAGAGGGGCTCTCGATGGTCTACGTGGACATCAAGGACACCTACACCGCTCCCGACCTCCCGCAGATCTGGGACGAGCTGCGCCGCAAGGTGACGGACGCCCAGTCCTCCCTGCCGCCCGGCGCGGGGCCGTCCCGCGTCAACGACGACTACGGCGACGTCTTCGGCGTCTACTACGCCCTCACGGGCGACGGCTACACCTTCCGCGAACTCGAGGACCACGCCGACTTCCTCCGGCGCGAACTGCTCCTCGTTGAAGGGGTCGCCAACGTAGAGATCTCGGGCATCCAGCGCGAAACCATCTTCGTCGAGATTGACCGCTCGCGCATGGCGCAGCTCGGCATAGGCACGCAGGAGATCTTCAACACCCTCCAGGCCCAGAACGTCGTCGCCGGCGCGGGCTCGGTCGAGGTGGGGCCGGAGTACATCCGCATCGCCCCATCGGGCTACTTTTCTTCGGTGGACGAACTCTCGAACCTGCTGCTTCGGGGAGGGGACGGCCTGTCCATCCGCCTCGGCGACTTCGCGACGGTAACTCGGGGGTACGCAGACCCGCCGTCCTCCGCCATGCGCTACAACGGCAAGCCCGCGCTCGGTCTGGGCATCTCCAACGTCGACGGGGGCAACGTCATCCGCATCGGCGAGGCCGTCCACAAGCGCATCATGGAGCTCGTCCCCCGCACGCCCGTCGGCATGGAGCTCGGCCTGATCTACTACCAGCCGGACACCGTCGCCGACTCCATCCGCAACTTCGTCGTCAACCTGCTGGAGGCCCTCGCCATCGTCATCGGCATTCTGCTCGTCTTCATGGGCTTTCGCAGCGGCTTCCTGATCGGTTTCATCCTGCTGCTCACCATCCTCGCCACCTTCATCGTGATGAAGATCATGGCCATCGACCTCCACAGCATCTCGCTCGGCGCGCTCATCATCGCGCTGGGGATGCTGGTGGACAACGCCATCGTCGTGGCGGACGGCATCCTCGTCCGGATGCAGGAGGGCAAGGACGGCAGAGCCGCCGCCGTCGAAGTGGTCAAGCAGACGCAGATCCCGCTGCTGGGCGCGACGATCATCGCCGCCATCGCTTTCGCCCCCATCGGCCTCTCCCCCGACAGCACGGGCGAGTTCTGCATGAGCCTCTTCCAGGTAGTCAGCATCTCGCTGCTGCTGAGCTGGGTGCTCTCCGTCACCGTCATGCCGCTCGCCGCCATCGCCATTCTGAAAGGGAACGCCGCGGGCTCGGAAATCGACCCGTACGACTCGCGCCTCTACCGCGCCTACCGGGGCTTCCTCTCCTTCTGCCTCGCCCGGCGCAAGTTCGTGCTTCTGGTGGTCGCCGGACTGATGGTCGCCTCTTTTGCCGCCTTCGGCTTCGTGGACAAATCCTTCTTTCCCGCCTCCACAAGCCCCATGTTCACGGTGGACTTCTGGACCCCGCGCGGAACCAGCGTGAAGGCCACGCTCGCCGAGGTGCGGACGATGGAGCGCTACCTGCTCTCCCTGCCGGAA
>JAHDKR010000053.1 GCA_018436785.1 Synergistaceae bacterium
AAGCACTCGAATCTTCGACTCTGTCATAGCATTCCCTTCGCTCTCTATGATTGGCGTCCCGCCAGCTCCTGCTGACGAATGTAGCCTCCAAGCGGCTTCTCCACAAAACCGGGCACCCCTTCAAAGGCCATTCCCAGCTCCAACAATTCATTTTTGGGCATTTTTTTTACTAATTTGCCAACCAGCAGATATTTTTTTTCCTGAAGCACAATCTCCACCAGGAAACGCGTCTTTTCAGGGAAAAAGCGCTCTTTCTCATGCGGAACGGTAAAACCTACCCCCCCCAGGCTGATATCCTTCGCGTTGACATACACCCACTCTTCTTTTTCGGGTTTGTAGTTCTCGCCCTCAAGAGGAAAAAAACCTATTTTCATAAGACATGGAACGCGGACAAATAGCCGCCGTTGAATCTTGCGTGCCTCCCCGACTGTCGCTACCCAGAGAAGCGGCAGGGTATCGCGTACCAGACCTTTTGAGATGGACACCACCGAAAAATACAGGGCTCCTCCCGCCTCTACGCTCATTTTCAGCTGCACGTTGCGATGCACGGGCAACAGCGCGCCCCTCATCATCGGATGGGCAAGGCCTATTGCCTCCTCGTCGACGTCCTCTACTCTTGAAGGGTACGTCCCCTTGTAGAGTCCCGCGTCGATGACAAGCGACACCTTGCTCCCGATGCAGCCTTTGAGCATTGCGAGAAATTCGCCGGAGTCCATCTCTACACTCCCAACCCGAAACTTCTGGCAAGGCGGAAGAAGAAGGATTTCACACCTCTTCCGGTCGGAGGCTCAGTCTCTTCGTCTATGCTCGCCAGATGCGCCGCGATCTCCGCGATATCCTTGCTGGCCTGGCACGACGGATTCGCCAGGAAAAAAGGAGTACGCATCCGTACTGCCTTTCCAACGCTCTCATCCAACAGTACCACCCCGCCGTATGGAACCGAGAGGCTGAGAAACTGGTTCGCCGCCATCTGTATGCGTTCGGCAACCTCTCTTCCCTCGGAACGCGAGGCCGCCATATTCACGATGAGCGTCACGTCGATTTTGCTGCCGGTATTGATGGCCAGCGTCTTCAGAACACCGTACGCGTCGCGTATGGATGTCGGCTCAGGGGTTGTGACCAAAATCGTCATATCCGCAGCAACGCCAAAGGAGAGCGTATTTTTATGGATTCCGGCCCCTGTATCGATAAGTAAAATATCGGCTATTCCCTCCAGAACAGAGAGCTTGTCGATCAGAATCGATTGGGCATCGTCATCAAGCTCCGCAAGTTCCTGCACTCCCGGTCCTCCCGGGAGGATCATCACTCCGTTCTCCAGGGAGACAAGCACCTCGTCCACGTTGCGCTGCCCCTTCACCAGGTGCGCAAGAGTGTACTTCGGCGAGATCCCGCAGAGAAGATCGACATTCGCCATCCCGAGATCCGCGTCAAGGAGGACAACCCGCTTCCCTGAAGCAGCGAGCGCCATCGCAAGATTCACCGCGACGTTGCTCTTTCCTACTCCCCCTTTTCCGCTGAGAATGGCGATGGAACGGAGGCCCGTTAGCCCCTTGATGTTCTTGCGGCGCGTCTGGACAATTCGGCGGAGCTCTCCCGCCTGATCGTGGACAGGAGCCGCCCCTTCACGCACGAAGAACATCCCCCTTCCCGCGAAGAAGCAGTTCGGCAAGGCGGGAGCCCTTGGCCACTTCAATATCGTTCGGGACGTTCTGCCCTGTGGTGAAAAAAGAGACCGGTTTGTCGAAGTCGAGCAGAATATTCAGCAGGGCGCCGTAGGTCGTTGTCTCGTCAAGCTTCGTGAAAAGAACGTACGAAAGCGGAACAACGCCCATCCGTTGGATGACGTCGAGCATGTCGCGGTACTTCATGTTCGCGGGAAGCACCAGGTGGACCGCATCCGGACGGAATGCCTCGTAGAGCACCCGAATCTCCTCAACGCGGCGGCTATCCTTCTGGGAGCGGCCGGCGGTGTCCAGCAGCAGAAGATCCGCCTTCCTGTAGCGATCGACGATGTCCGGAATTTCGTTCGCGTCGTACACCACATCGATCGGCACGCAGAGAATCTTCGCATACGTTCGCAGCTGCTCCGGGGCGGCGATCCGGTACGTATCCGCAGTGAGAAAAACGACGTTCTTCTTCTCCCAGAGCGACTGAATCGCCGCGAGCTTCGCGATCGTCGTGGTCTTCCCGACTCCGGTGGGACCGATGAGCATCACCCGGCCTCCGCCAAGAGCGTCCCAGTTCGTGTCCGCAGCGACGGGAATTCTCCCGGCCAGCCATTCAGAGAAGTCCTTTGAAGGAGCCTCGGATTCGTAGTCCCGAACAAGCTTCCGGGCGTGTTCTTCGCTCACATCCTCCGCGATAAGACGCAAGAGCAGGTCGGTATCCTGTTTTTTCCCCAGCCCGCAGACGGGGAGTCCCTCGCTGAAAGAGCGCCGTTGCGTCGATGGAGCGGGAGAGGAATCCTTCTCGTTCTCCAGGCGTTTAAGCACCTTGTCGAGACGATTTGAAAGTTCGCTGACTTCAAGTTCAAGTTTCGTCCGGTACTCCTGATCCGGGACTTTTTTCTCCGACGCGAGCGCACGTCCCCGGGCAGAAATCTCCGCCCGGTCAGGCTCTTCAAGAGGACGCTGCGCAACGCTCGCCGGAGGCTTCGACAGAGGAGAATACACTCCTGCGGAGGAGAGATCTTTCCGCCCGGCGAGCAGCCCGGCCTCCGAAGTGGTCACGCCCTCTTCCGCTGCTGCCATCGCCTGCTTGAACTCAAGCAGCTTCTGAAAAGCAGCCAGCCTCTCTTTCTTCTCGCTGTCGCTCTCGCTGCGGTTTTCTTCCGTCTCCAGAATTCCGGCGGTCACCTGAAGCACGGTCCTACGAAAAAAACCCAAAAAACCACCGGTTTTTACGATGCGCTGCGAGAGTATTGCGGCATCAGGCCCGAGGCGATCACGGGCAGTACGGAAGGCCTCCGCCTCGTCGTTCGCTTCAAAGGAAATTTGAGATCGCACACGCATCGCCATTTATTCCACCATCCCGATCGATTTGAGCTGTACGCCCTGAGCTATTTCATTATAGGATATCACGAACAGTGTTGGCAACGACGCTTCGAGAATCCGGCGGACAATCAGCCGGACGTCGGGGTGGACCAGCAGTACGGGGAGAAGCCCCTTCATCGACATCTCCTCCACCGCCCTCGCCACCGCGGCCATCATCTTCTGCACCTCGCGGGGATCCATATTGAACTGCCATCCCCGCATCAGATCACCGTCGACAGCCTCCTTCACCTTCTGTTCCCAGTTCGGGGAGAGGGTGGCCACGGTGACCACGCCGGATTCATCCTGAATTTTGAGCGTGATGAGCCGCGCGAGCGCCTCGCGGACGCGCTCGGTGAGAAAATCGACGCTCCGGGATACCTTGCCGTAGTCCGCGAGCGATTCGAAGATACTCACCAGGTCGCGCACGGGGACCTGCTCCCGGACAAGATTCTGCAGCACCTTCTGGATCTCGCCGAGCGAGAGCGCCGCGGTCATCTCCTCGACAACAGCCGGAGCAGCCTCCTTCACCATATCGGTGAGTTTCTGCACCTCCTGCCGCGTCAGCAGATCGGCGCCGTAGCGTTTAATCGTCTCCGAAAGGTGGGTCGCCAATACTGAAGGCGCATCGACGACGGTGTACCCCAGCGACTCGGCCTTATCGCGCATCTCGGGAGGAATCCAGACCGCAGGAAGCCCGAAAGAGGGTTCGGTGGTGGGAACGCCGACAAGCTCCTCCTCCGCGCCTCCGGTGTTCATGGCAAGATAGTGATCGGGCAGCAGCTCTCCGCGCCCAGTTTCGGCCCCCTTGACGCGGAGAATGTACTCCGTCGGCTTGATCTGGATGTTATCGCGAATCCGTATCGGCGGTACGACGATCCCCAGCTCCATCGCCATCTGTTTGCGGATTGTTCCTATCCGGTCAAGCATGTCCCCGCCCTGCGAAGGAGCCACCAGCGGGATGAGGGCATACCCTATCTCCGCCTCCATCGGATCGACCGTCAGCAGACGCATCACATCTTCAGGAGAGGCCGGCGCAGGTTTCGGGGCTTCCCCTGCTGGACCTCCCGGAGCCGATTCTTTGCGTCCTTCCCTCTTTTTGCCGCCCGCTTCCTCCTGAATCTTCCCTTCCCGGTAGACCCAGTAGCCCATCAGGCAGAGAAAGGCCGCCAGAAGCAGAAAAGGAATCTTAGGAAGGCCGGGAACCGCAGCAAGAGCAAAAAGAAGGATAGAACCTATGAAAAGAGGTCTGGGATAAGTCGTAAGCGACGTAAAGATATCCTTGCCAAGGTCCGTCTGCCCTGCCGCGCGGGTGACGATGACGCCGGTAGCCGTCGAGAAGAGCAGCGCCGGGATCTGCGAAACAAGACCGTCGCCCACCGTCAAAAGGCTGTAGGTCGCAAGCGCCTTCTCCAGAGGGAACCCCCGCTGCAAAACACCGATGGCAAGACCTCCAACGATGTTGATGATCGTGATGATCAGGCCTGCGATGGCGTCGCCCTTAACGAACTTGGATGCGCCGTCCATCGCGCCGTAAAAGTCCGCTTCGCGTTGAATGGTGAGGCGCCGGTCCTTGGCTCCCGCGTCGTCGATCAGACCGGCGTTCAAGTCAGCATCGATGGCCATCTGTTTTCCGGGCATGGCGTCGAGCGTAAAGCGCGCGGCAACTTCCGCAACGCGTTCGGCGCCCTTGGTGATGACAACGAATTGGATAATAACGAGAATCAGGAAGACCACCGCGCCCACGACGTAGTTCCCCCCGACAACAAACGTACCGAACGCCCTGACTACATCGCCCGCATCCGCCTGCAGGAGGATAAGACGCGTCGTGGAGACGTTCAGTGCAAGCCGGAAGAGCGTGACGATCAGCAGCATCGTAGGAAAGGCCGCGAGGTCGAGCGCACGCTGTGCGTAGAACGTCGACAGCAACACCACCACACCGATGGTGATGTTCGCCGAAAGCATCACGTCCAGAAGCCAGGTCGGCAACGGAATGACCATCATCACGACAATGAGGATCACGAGGAAGGCCATACCTATATCCGAATAGTGGAGCATTTTTTTGAACGGGGACATCCCCGCAGTCGATTCCTGCACCTTTCCCATCCTTCCGTATTGCTTTCTTGGCTGTTTTCTATTTTACATGAAAACAGGCGCTTGGGGCGGATCTTCGGTCGAAGAGACAGATGTCCGGGCCGAAGAGGCGCCTCTTTTTTTTGCTCCCTTCAACTTATAGATGAAGGCCAGCACCTCGGCCATCGCCTTGTACAGGTGTTCCGGGATTTCCTCTCCAATCTCCATTGATTCGTAGATAGCCCTGGCTAGCGGCTTGTTCTCAATCACTGGGACGCCGTGCTCCTCGGCGAGTTCGCGTATCTTCCTGGCAAGGAAATCGCTTCCTTTAGCCACAAGAACAGGCGCCTCCATGATCTCGCGGTCGTATTCGAGCGCCACGGCCAGGTGCGTCGGGTTGGTAATAACAACGTCCGCCTTGGGAACGGAGGACATCATCCTGCTGCG
>JAHDKR010000134.1 GCA_018436785.1 Synergistaceae bacterium
ATCGGGCTTTCTGTGACGTTTTGGAGGCAGAGCACCGGGCGCCCCCCATCGGGTGGTGTTCGCAGCAGCGCGAACAGCCCCTCGCCGATATCGAGCACCTTCTGCTCGCCTTCCGGGTGAAAGGCCTGCTCCTCGCGTCGGACGCGGAGCAGGCGGCGCAGTTCGTTGAAGATCCGTCCCGGCCGCCCAGCGGGATCGGCGATTGCCTCTTCCAGCCCCGAGCGGTCGAACTTCTTGCGGTTCAGGGAGCGCGCCCGTCCGGTCTCGGCGAAGCATTCATGGCAGTTGCGCGAGCCGAAGAGGCTGTGGACGTAGATGCCCGGAACTCCAGCGAGCGAGAGCAGGATTGCCTGAGAGGCGATAAAACGCGCTGCGTCCGTCCCCGGCTCCGGTTTCGCCGGATCGTTCAGGAAGTCGTAGAGGGTGATGTTCAGCTCGTACGGACTGATGGAGCCGTCGGCGTTCGTCTTGTACGAGACGTGCCCGCCGTGAGCGAGCGCGCGCTCCGCGAGTCTCCGCACCTGTTCGTCGCTCAGGATGCCCCTGGCCGGCGTCACTCCGATGCCGTCGTGCGAGGCGATAAAGTTGAAGAAGGTCGCTCCGCGTGCCGGGGGGGAAAGCTCCGAGGCCCACGTCGAGAGGACGGTTGCGTCTCCTGTGAGCAGGGCGTGAAGCGTCAGCGGCGCCAGCGAAAAGTTGTACACCATCTGAGCTTCGTCCGTTCCTCGCCCGTCTTCCCGCGCCTCGCCGAAGTAGCTGACGTTTTCGGCGTGAGGGACGTTTGTCTCGGTGATCAGCAGCACGTGCGGGGCGACGTCGTCGAGCACGGCGCGCCAGAATCTGACTACTGCATGCGTTTTCGGCAGGTGGATGCAGGATGTTCCCGGCGTCTTCCAGAGATAGGCGATGGCGTCCAGCCGTATGATCTCCGCGCCCCTGAATGCGTAGTGGAGCAGGATGCCGGTCATCTCCAGCAGCACGCGCGGCGCGGCGTAGTTCAGATCGATCTGGTCGGCGCTGAAGGTCGTCCAGACGCTCCGTTCGCCTTGGGCCGTCTCAACCTTTGTCAGCAGCGGCAGCGTGCGCGGCCGCACCACCCGTGAGATGTCGGCGTCTTCGGGGGGGGTGATGAAATAGTCCGTGTAGGGCGCCTCCCCGCGGAGAAAGGAGGCGAACCAGTCGCTCCGTCGTGAGATGTGGTTGGCGACGAAGTCCAGCATCAGGCGGTATCGCTCTCCCAGCGCGGCGATGTCGTCCCAGTCACCCAGCACCGGGTCCACGCGCCGGTAGTCGACGACTGAAAAGCCGTCGTCGGAGGTGTAGGGGAAGCAGGGGAGGATGTGCACACCGCTGACGCACCCTTCGAGGTGTGTGTCCAGGAAGCCTCGCAGCGTTCGGAGGGGGGGCTCTCCGGGCGCGCGGAACTGGTCGCCGTAGGTGATCAGGATAGCGTCCCGTTCGTCCGGTAGATACTCTCTTCGCGAGGGGGCCGGTATTTTTCCTCGGTACGAATCCATCAGCGCCTTCAGCTCCGGCAGGACGCGCTCCGCCTCCTCTTCTCCGTAGAGAAAGATCAGTAGCCTCTTGATGTGTGCGCTCGTGTCGTTCATTAGCGTGCTCCTTTGAGAATGGGTGTCAAAAAACGGATGGCGTACGCGGGGCGGGATCAAAGCTGCTCGTGCAGCACGTCGATCAGCAGCGCCGCAGTCCATGAGAACCGGTGCGCGCCGTGCCCCTCTCCCGTTTCAGGGTTGAAGTACTCGCGAAAGCCCCCCTTTGCCGGGAGTTCCGCGATTGTGCTCCGGAGCCGTTCCGCCTGATCGTTGCGGCCGTACGCCCTCAGACCGTGCATCAACAGCCAGTTCATCTGGATCCACGTCGGGCCGCGCCAGTAGCGCCTCGGGGAGTATTCCGGCGTTTCCCGGTCGTAGCTGGACGCGGGATACCCCTTCTGCTCCGCTCCAAGCCCGAACGAGGGGGTGAGCAGGCGGCGCAGCATCGTCTCCGCGCGCTCCTCACCGGGGATGCGGGCGAAGAGGGGGGAAAACCCGGCCAGCGCGGGCATCGGTATCGGCTTTTCCGAGGCGAGATCGTAGTCGGCGTAGTAGCCCCTGTCGCCGTCCCACAGCTTCCTGTTCACGGCGTCGGCGGTGCGGCGAGCGCGCGCTTCGAACGGCGCGGGGTTTTCGCCCAGAAGACGGGCCAGCTCCGCCATGTCCTGTTCCGCGCGGCAGAGCAGCGTGTTGAACAGGACGTCCTGCACCAGAAACGGGCAGCCGTCGCCGAAGATCTTCCGTTCGTCGTACCCCCGCTGCCGGAAGAAGTCCACAAGAAAGATATAGCGGTCGTAGTCCGAGTCGAGCGGCCGTTCCTCTGGAGCTACGGCGCGAGTGTCTCTTCTGCGGAAGCCGGAAAAATGTGCGGGCGGCACGTCCATCCGCGCCAGCACGGGATCCCACAGGGGGGAGTTATCCTGGCCGGACTCCCACGGGTGGATGATGTACACCACACCCTCGCCTCTCGGGTCGCGTTCCCGGTAGAGCCAGTCGTGCCATGCGCGCAGCTTCGGGAAGAGCTCCGCCGCGAAGCTGAGCGCCTCTCTCTTTCCCTCCTCTCCCGCGCAGCGGACGATGTGGAGGACTGCCGTGGCGTGGTTCGGCGGCTGTACGATGCCGGAAGTGCGTGGGGAAAGAGGGGCGAACGGGTTTCGTTCGGTCTGCCAGAATTCCGGACCCGGGAAGTACGATGCGTCGGGGCTCGCGTTGTGGAAGACGATATGCGGTACGCGCCCGTCCGCCCACTGCGCGCTGAAGAGAGAACGAAGTTCGCGCTGCGCTCGCTCCCGGTCGTAGCGGGCGTACCCGGCGGCGATGAACGCGGAGTCCCAGGACCACTGGTACGGGTACTGGTTCTGCGCGGGAACGGTGAATCCGTCCTTCCAGTTTTCGTCGAGCACCTCGCGAGCCGATTGCAGCAGCGCGGTTGTCTCCTGTGAAGCGTTCATTGTACAGCCTCCCTTGCC
>JAHDKR010000156.1 GCA_018436785.1 Synergistaceae bacterium
GCCTTGCAGTGGCTGATGCAGTCCTCCATCGTGACGGGGATGGTCCCCTGGTACCCCAGCGTGATCATGCCCAGCGAGTCGCCGACGAGGATCATGTCCATTCCGGCTGCCTCCGCGAAGCTCGCCATCGGAAAGTCGTAGGCGGTCACCCACGTCATCTGCTCCCCGTTCTTCTTCATGTTGATCAGATCGAGACGTCCTTTTTTCTTTGCCATGCTGTATTCTCCTTTCCCCGCGCTGGGGGTTGATATTCAGTCGCCGCGGACGCCCTTCACCGTATCGAGGAAAGCGTCCGGGTCGACGTTGTTCCCTGTGATCACCACTGCGGCCTTCGAGCCCTCCGGGAGCGTGACCGCGCCCGAGAGCAGCGCGCCGGGGCCGGTCGCCGCCGCGCCCTCCACCATCATCCCCTGCCGGCGGAGCATGAAGGCCATTCCGCGGGCGATCGCCGCCTCCGGAAGGAGGACGATGCGCTCCACGTGCCGCTTCACAAGCTCGAAGGTATATCGGTTCTCCGCCCCGATGCCGCCGAGCAGGCTGTCGGCCAGCGTGTCCGACTCGGGGAGCGTCACCGGACGCCCCGCCTGAAGGCTTGCGTGCATCACAGCCCCCCGCTCCATCGAGAGGCCGACTATCGGGACGCCGGGCCTGTTCGCCTTGACGGCGAGCGAGATCCCCGAGACGAGCCCCCCTCCCGACACCGGGACGAGGAGCGTGTCCACATCGGGGAGGTCCTCCAGCAGTTCGAGGCCGATGGTCCCCTGTCCGGCGATGACGAACGGATCGTCGAAGGGGTCCACGATCACGAGCCCCTCCGCGGCCGAAAGCCTGCGGCACTCAGCCTCCGCGTCGTCCTGGCTGGAGCCCGCGATGCGCAGCTCCGCGCCCCACCGCCGGATGGCGTCCAGCTTGGCCTTGGGTACCCTGTCGGAGACGCAGACCACGGCGCGCACTCCGAGCCTTCCCGAAATGCAGGCGACGGCCTGCGCGTGATTCCCCGTGGAGTAGGTAGTCACGCCCCTGCGCCGCTCCTCCTCGGAGAGCGAGAGCACCCTGTTCGCGGCGCCGCGTATCTTGAAGGCGCCCACCTCCTGAAGGTTTTCGAGCTTCAGGTACACCTCCGCGCCCGAAATTTCGGAGAGCCGGTGCGAGAAGACAAGCGGCGTCCTCCGGACGTACGGGGCGATCCGCTTCCGCGCCTCCCACACATCGGAAGCGTTCGGAAAACGCTGCCGCGCCCGTTCCTCCCGCTCCTCCATCAGAGCCCCTTCCTTTCGGGGCGGAGGGCGACGACGTCGATCTCCACGAGCGAGCCGCCCGGGATGACGCTCTGGACCGTAGTGCGGACGGGGTAGGGCGTCGAAAAGAACTCCCTGTACACCTCATTATACCCGTCGAAGTCGCGGACGTCCGCAAGGTGGGCCGTCACCTTCACCACGTCGTCCATAGAGCATCCTGCAGCCTCCAGGATGCCGCCGATGTTCTCCATCACCTGTTTCGTCTGCTCTCGGATGCCGCCCTCGACGAGTTCGGCGCTGCCGGGCTTCTCGGCGGTCTGGCCGCTGACGAAGACGAAGCCGCCCGCAATAAGTCCCGGCGTGTACGCTCCCGCGGGAACGGGGGCCGACGCGGGGTGGACCGGTTGTTTTTTCATGAGTCGCGCTCGCTCCTTTCCTGTAGAATCCGTCGACGATGCGCTCACTTCGCGAGGAAGGCGAGCGCGGAGCGGACGAAGAGCTCCGCCGCCGCCGGAAGCGCCTCCTCGTCGACGTCGAACTTCGGGTGATGCTGCGGGTAGTCGGTTCCCTTCGCCGCGTTCCCCGTGCCGACGAAGGCGAAGGCCGACGGGACGGAGCGCGCGAACTCGGCGAAGTCCTCCCCGGCGGTGCTTATGAAGGGGACGATGTTCTCCTCGCCGACGATGGAGACGGCCGCCTCCCGCACGACCGCCGCCATCGCGGGGTCGTTGACGAGGCACGGGTTGCTGGGGATCCACGAGCAAGTAAACTCCGTCCCCGAAGCGGCGCAGATTCCGGCGAGGATGCGCTCGAAGCGCTGCAACGGGCGCTCCGGGCTGTCCGGGCCGCCCTCGTAGAGGTAGCGGACCGTTCCGGCGAGTTCGACCTTCTCGGGGACGATGTTGGAGGCCTGCCCGCCCGCATGGACGGCGCCGAACATGACGAGTGTCGGCGAGAGGACGTCCACCTCGCGGCTCTGGATCATCTGCGCGGCGGAGATGAAGTTCGCCGCGGCGAGCACGGGGTCGACGGCCTTGTGCGGCGCGCCCGTATGCCCGCCCTTCCCCCGGATGGCGACCCTGAACTCGTCCATGGCCGCCATGACGGGGCCGGGCTGGATGGAGATCTTCCCCGAGGGGATGCCGCTCCAGACGTGGAGGGCGATCGCGCCGTCCACGGGAGGGTCGTCGAGCAGCCGCCCCTCGTCGATCATCCGGCGCGCCCCCGCGACCTCCTCGTTGGGCTGGAAGACGAAGCGGATTCTTCCGGCGAACCGGTCGCGCATTCCGCAGAGCGCCTTCGCCGCGACGAGGAGGACGGCCATGTGCGCGTCGTGCCCGCAGGCGTGCATCACGCCGTCGTTGACCGAGGCGAAGGGGAGGCCGGTCAGCTCCTGCAGAGGGAGCGCGTCCATGTCGGCGCGCAGCAGCAGCGTTCGGCCGGGGCCGCTTCCTTCGAGCAGGGCCGTGACGCCCGTCTCCGCGACGCCCTCACGGACGTCGAGCCCCAGCTCCCGGAGGTAGCCCGCTATCCGCGAGGCGCTCCAGTGCTCCTGGAAGCCGAGCTCCGGACGGGCGTGGAACTCCCTCCTGAGGGCGACGAGCTCCTTGGCGAGCCGCTGCGTTTCTGGACCGATGGTCGCCATGACGCGCCTCAGCGGGTGAAAATCTGCCGGGGGAACGAGCAGAGCGTTTCGCACCCTGTCTCGGTGACGAGGAAGGGCTCGCTGTTCTCGAAGCCGAAGTCGTCCTGCCAGATGCCGGGCATGAGGTGGATGGTCATTCCGGGCTTGAGCACGGTCTTGTCGCCGGGGCGGAGGCTCAGCGTGTGCTCGCCCCAGTCGGGGACGTAGTTCGCCCCGATGGAGTACCCCAACCGCGACGGCTTGACCACGCCGGAGCCTTCGATGGACTTCCGCCAGCGCGCCTCGACCTCTTCGGCGACCACGCCGGGCTTGATGAAGGCGAGCGTCTCCTCCACGCCCTTGAGGACGGTGTCGGCCACCTTCCGCAGCTTCTCGTGCGGCGTGCCGATGTAAACGGTCCTCGACAGCGGGCAGTGGTAGCGGAAGCGCACGCCGCACAGCTCCAGCAGCACGATGTCGCCGGGGGCGTAGGCGCGCTCGGGGTCCCAGCCGAGGTGGGCGCAGGAGGTCCGCTCGTTCGACGGCATGATCGGGAAGATGGCGGGGTGGTCGCCCGTGAACTCGGGAGTGCCGGTGATGCAGGCGTGGTAGACGTTGGCCGCCGCGGAGCTCTCGGGCGCGCCGACCTTGATGGAGTCGACGGCGGTGCGCATGACGTGCTCGCAGACCTTCGACGCCTGCTTCATGTACGCGATCTCGGCGGGCGACTTGATTACCCGCACCCAGTTCACAAGGGAGGTGGCGTCCGCGATCTCCATCGCGGGAAGCTCCTCCGCCAGCGTCTCCAGGCACTTTCCCGTGAACCAGTAGTTGTCCATCTCGACGCCGAGGGTCTTGCGCTCCCAGCCGTGCTCCCTGATCAGGTCGGCGACGAAGCTCATCGGGTGCTTGAAGACGTTCTGGACGTAGTCGTCCTCGTAGGGGCGGATGCTGTCGTGACGCAGCCAGGTGGTGAGCTTCGCCCCGTTGCCGTCCATTCCGCGCCCCCACCAGAGCGGCTCGTCCCGGTCGAGGGCGACCACGAGCCCCTGGTGGACGTAGAAGGACCATCCGTCGTACCCGGTGAGGTAGTTCATGTTCGCGGGGTCGCTCACCACGAGGACCTCGATCTTGTGCCGCAGCATGCTCTCTTTCGTCTTCTTCAGCCGTTCGTGAAACTCCGCA
>JAHDKR010000227.1 GCA_018436785.1 Synergistaceae bacterium
GTTGCCATTGCAAAATGTGTAGTTACAACTGAATCTATAGTCTTTTCCCTGTCTAATCCTTCCAGATAAGCTGACCAGGTTGCCTTCCTTATACCAATATTATCTTCATATGAATTGGTAAATGTTACATAATCTTGTGACGGTTCCTCACCCGCTGATTCCGGTGAAAATGCATTATTCCACTGCCATGCCAGGTTATGATAATCCAGACCTTCAATATAATACATTGCTCCCAATAGAGATTTCAAAGTAGTCTGATCTACTACACCATCAACCTCCAGATTAGCTTTTTCCTGGAATGACATCACAGCAGATTGAGTAAGTGAACCATAACCATTTTCATTTGTTTCCATCAAACCCATATACCAGAGAATTCCCTGAACAAATTCTACATCCTTACCAGTTATCAATGCATCCAGGTTATACGATAAATCTCTATCCATATGAAGATTCATCTTTGAAACTTCATCAAATGATTCCAGAAGTAAAGGATCATACCCATCCGGATCCACATACTTCAACGGATTCTGCAGCACATATTTGTACTTCCCCATTGACCAAGGTGATAGAAAATTACTTTCTATCACCTTGGGAACTCAATTATTTATTTTATCTATTAATGATTGTAAATTCAATATACGTTTACTCTCTAGTAACTTTGAATTAATATTCCTTATCTCATCAATATAAAGATTTGATTTATTAAGGATTTCTTCTTTAAAATCTTCCAGTAATATTGACATATTTTTCCAATCGGAATATGTATACTCTTCAAAGCATCTCGTAACTATTGCTTCAACTATGTTGCTCTTATCGCATTCAATAATACTTACTTCTAAAGTTTGATTGTTAGTTCGTTTAAACTCAAGCCATGTATTAAAGGATTCTATATCGCTTAAAGCAACATATTTTGAAGTTTCTAAAGCTAAATAAACTTTGATTAGCATTTCAAACCAATGAGTAATTAAATCAAATCCTACTTCTCCATCTCTTAATTCTCTATCATGAAAATATCCGTAATGTTTATCATCAAATTGCAACTGAAAAAAGCCCTCTAAGTCACTCTCTTTATCAAAGGTACTGGCATCCCATTGCTTTAATGCTTTCATGTCTTCGATAATTCTATATTTTATTTGAAACATTAAATCACCTCTATCATTTATCGAAAAATTCTGTAGTTAATTTATGCAAACCATAAGCTGAATCAAGGGTACCGTCTGATTTAATAAATATTTTAATTGTTTCTCCATTTACTTTATATGATTGTAAACCTGTCAATCCTTGTTTACTTAAAGTATTATATCCTTCTTCAACAGCTGATATTATTTGTTGTTTAGACCAATTTGGATTAAAAAAGGTATTTTTGTTTAGTTTTCTTTCTAATGCTTCTTTAGATAAATATTTAACTTGATTAGCAAATTCATCAGGTATGTGTTTACCTATATGCTTTATATTTGATTTACTAAGTTTACCAGTCCCCTCAACTATCTCATCTACATTGCCAATGAATTTAATACTACCCTTTGAGAATACCGTTATGTTATCTAATAATTTGACAGTTTTCGCTCCTACATATCCCAATAACGCATTTGTCAGTATCTCTCCAGTTAAATCTCCTGTTTTCTCTGCCAGCCACAGTGGATTTTCCTCAATATTATTTTCTATATTTTCGAAGAACATTCCATACCCTTCTAATGCATCACCTGGATGAGTAATTCCGTAATATGCAGAGGAGGTTGCAACATCGATAAAATTCATTGTCACATCATAATATTTATTAACCGTTTCTTCGGGTTTTGCTATAAAATTGTAAGCCTCTTTTCCCATAAATATCACATTGTCATAAATTCTCCTAAATGTATGACTGATGATTGTAGTTTTCATCTCTATGTCCAGATTAAAGCTTGCTTCAGGATCTGGTGACATAGCATACATCATAGCCATGCTCCAATCATACTCGCTATACCCATCTGGATCCACATACTTCAATGGATTCTGCAACACATACGAGTAGAGATTCAGCGTCTGCGGTCGGGTGATATCTCCCTGATACTCATCCTCACGGGTAAATCTCCCGATCTCCGGGTCATAATACCGTGCATTGTAGTAATACAGCCCAATATCCGCTTCCTCCCGCTGACCAGTATATCCAAATCCAGGCTCTACCCCAGATGTTGGCTTCTCCACTGTCCCGGGTTGATACAATGTCTGTCCAAATGGTGTGTAATCCTGCTCAAACACCACCTGTCCGCTCTCATCGGTCATCATCACTGTCGATCCCAGATTATCCTGATGATAGTAATATTTATCTTCGACCTCAACTGGTCCATCTCCTGCACCAGCTGCCAGATGCATATCCTTCTTCCCGATAAGTTTACCCAGGGCATAGACATACAGAGTCTGCTCATTGGCGGTAAGATTATCCTCATAGATCTCCTGACTGAGATAATTGAAGATATGATAGACTACCTTTCCGGCTTCCTCAACTTTAATCCGTTCAGTGATTCTTAGTCATGTATCAATTTTAAATCAAAGACAGATTTTTTGAATCCGCCTTTGGTGTTTTTTAAATAAGGATTGCGAAGGCCTTATTTCTTTTTGGTTCAATTTTCATTGTTCTCACTACAAAATTTATATTATGTAGTTAATATTCCATATAGAAAAAATGCTAAAAGGAGATGAAAAACTTAGTTGTCTCTTCATCTCCTTTGTTAGTTATTGCTTTGCAGTAAGTTTCGGCTTAATTATAAAGTTAAGATATTTCAATACTTGTCATTAAACCAGATGAATCAAATTCTATTGTAATATTTCCGTTTCTCGATTGTAGATATAAAGTTTCATTCACCATTTCGTCATCAATTACAGGTTCTCCATATCCTTTTTTAAATTTGAGAACTAAGCACTCTTTTGCCAGGCTATGTCCTTCACTCAACCAATCTTTAAGATTATCTACATAATTTTGTAATTCTTCAATTTTTATCTCTGCCATTAACCCTTCCTCCTATTTTATTGGAATAAATATTTCTGTATCAATAAATTTATTAATTCTCTTTAATGGTTCAAATCCAATCGAAATAATTCTTTGCCCATCCATTGGAACTGTAACCCTTAACATACTGCTTTTACTAAATTCACTATTTACATACACATTTATATTATTTGTACGAGTATCCATAACTCTAATTGCATCACTTGAATCTATTAACTCATCTAATCTTTGAAGAGTAAGCTTTCTTCCAAAGCGATCTCCTGTTAACTGTTCTGCTGAGTGCTGTGTCAATTTCCAACCATTTGGTGTCGCATCACCTGCTTTAATAACAGTTTCACCCATTCCTCCAATCATATCATCCACATTATTCATGGCAGAGCCTATACTATTCCTCATCGAGACCTCTGCTCTCAACTTATCGAGTTTCATATCAAATTGAATCTGGGAAATAGAATAATATGTACCTACCGCCAACATTGCTTTTCCGCAATCAACCAAAAGTAACGTATCTTCAATTTCTTTTGCTGAGTAAAATTGGGATTCTTTGCTGAACGAATTTAGATAACGGAATGCATAATTTAAATTATCTCTTAAACTCGTAATATACATTCTTTCAAAGAGACCTATTCTTCCATCCTTGCCCATATCCTTTATTATTTCACTTAAAACTTGATATCTTTGCATTTGATTTTCGAGTGATAATCCATCAATCAGATCATCGTAAAAATCATATTTGAATCTTCAAGACTCTTCTCCGCATTCATTATAGTCTGAAGCAAATTCGCTGAATTATTATCAAATTTTTTGAACGCTTCATAAAATTCTTGCGTCTTGGAAGTATGCAAAGAACCGTTAGCTAACCGTGCTACCTCTTGCGGAGTAATTTCTGGTGTGTTTATTTGACTGGAATATCCACCACCGCCTACATATATGTCCCTCACTGGACTCGTTAAATTCCCCGTAGGATCCACATACTTCGACGGATTCTGCAACACATACGAGTAGAGATTCAGCGTCTGCGGTCGGGTGATATCTCCCTGATATTCATCCTCACGGGTAAATCTCCCGATCTCCGGGTCATAATACCGTGCATTGTAGTAATACAACCCAATATCCGCTTCCTCCCGCTGACCAGTATATCCAAATCCAGGCTCTACCCCAGATGTTGGCTTCTTAACTGTCCCGGGTTGATACAATGTCTGTCCAAATGGTGTGTAATCCTGCTCAAACACCACCTGACCCTTATCATCAGTCATCATCGCCGTCGATCCCAGATTATCCTGATGATAGTAATATTTATCTTCGACCTCTACAGGGCTTCCTCCTTCATCCGCTCCCACATGAATATCCTTCTTCCCGATAAGTTTACCCAGGGCATGGACATACAGGGTCTGCTGATTGGTGGTAAGATTATCTTCATAGATCTCCTGGTCGAGATAATTGAAGATATGATAGACTACCTTTCCAGCTTCCTCGACTTTAATTCGCTTACCGTTATGGTCATACCAGTATCGAGAGATACTTTCCTCCTCACCATCCTTCCACACTTCCATCAGACGATTACGGGCATTGTAGTCATATTCCCAGTAACCTTTACCACCTGTATTAAAGACCACATCTTCACCTGTAAAGCTATAGCTATTACCTTTAGCAATGGTATTCCCGGTCTGATCATACTTATAGGCCAGCTGCTCACCATTACCGATACGCAATATTCCGGCTATAGATTCATCTGTTATCGATTTAAAACCGGTACCATCTTCACTGGTCTTACTCTTTAATCGATTACTTCCGACATAGTAGTCATATGAATACTTGACATCATAACGATGGTCAACATCGGTATACCTCTCTTCTATCCGATTACCGACATTGTCATAGTCATAGGTTATCTTCGTTCTGTCATATCTGCCGTACACTTTGACCTCTTCTGCCAGTTTAAATTCGCCAGCATTCTCGGTATCACCTGTCACTATGTCCCTGTCATCATAGTTGGAGTGAATCTTTATCTCAGAGGCAGATATTCCGGGAGCGAAGGTGATGATTATCTTCCCTGAACTATCCTTATCGAAGTACCATTCGGTCGGTAAGACCTCTATATAATCACCATCCTGGACACTTCTGTAGAAGATACTGATTCCCTGCTTAACCACCCGATGGCTGCCGACAGTTTCGGGAACCAGCTCAATCCGTCCAATCTGCTTCTGACTTCCCAGTCGTAATCCGATGGTACTGGCAGCATAGTCGAACTCCACCTGCAGATCGGTCAACTGATAATTCAGATTGGCATTAACAAAGTAATCTTCGAGTGCATAACCCATAGCTGCCGGGGTATCTACCATCAGGGCTCCATCTACCTCTGCTGTCTTTAACCGATCCAGCTCATCATAGGTATAGAGATTGTTATTTCTCCGGGTCACATTACCATTAGCGTCATAGGCATAGTTCAGATTCAGTGCTTCCTGAAGGATAATCCCTCCTGCACCATCATCCAGAGTTACCGGAACGTTCACCTTAATCCATTCAGGTCTTGTCAGCTCATCGGGAGTGATCACCGTCTCTACATGGTTATTATAACTCATCCTGATCAGATTACCTGCCGGATCATAGTGGAAGTTCTTCACCTGTTCATCCTTCAGATCATCTGCAAAGCCGCTCACTGCAGATAACTGATCTAACTCATTGTATTCATAGGTGATCTCCTGACCATCGGGATAGGTTATCTTCTTTA
>JAHDKR010000142.1 GCA_018436785.1 Synergistaceae bacterium
CGCGCTTTTTTGAAGTTCACATCGCTCGCGTTCATCGACAGGATCCTCGGCGCCGGCGCCGGTCTTCTCAAGGGCGCCGCGCTCATCCTCTTCCTATATGTCGGCATCACGACCTATTCGCCGATCATCCCTTCGGAATGGATGGGCGAAAGCGTGGTGATGCGGGGCGCGCATGCCGCCTGGCCGGTCGTCCAGGCGCGTATGAGGGAGTGGAACATCTTCCCGGAGAACTTTACGCTGCCCGAGCTGAACCTCCCATCCCTCTTCCCGCAGGCGGGAGAAGAGACGGACGGAGGCTCCTCGGATGGAAATTAAAGAAGACGTCTCACGAATTCTCGAGATACCCAAGATACTCAACGTCTTTGCGTCGTCCGTCCGGGGCGAACTGGGACTGTTCGCGCTGGATCGTCTGAAGCCGCAGCCTTCGCTCCGCAGCCTGCTGGAACGGATCGAGCTCTTCCGTTCGTTCATGGAATTCCGCGATAGAAACGGAGAGTGGCCGTGGAATCCCAAGGTTGTCTGTGTTTCTTTCATGCTTCAGGGCGCGAAGCGTTCGGGTATGCTTTCCGGGGAGGAGTTGCTTTCCGTCGCCCGGCTTTTGACGCTTGCCAATGTTACGAGGGAAATTCTTGCGAAGTCGCGTGAGCAGTACCCTGCGTTTGAACCCCCTTTCCGCCGCTTCAGGGATTTCTCGGGAGAGATACAGGCGCTCGGCGTCCTCGACGACAACGGTGTACTGTACGATACCGCGACCCCTGAGCTGGCCTCTATACGCCAGGATGTCGATTCCCTGCGCAGAAGGATCCGCAGAGCCGCCCAGTCGCTTCTCGACACCCCCTCGGTCTCGCAGATGCTCCAGGACAGGGTGCTCGCCTACAGAAACAGTCACTTTGTCTTCCTCGTTCGTCAGGAGTACGTGAACCGGTTTCCGGGAACCGTTGTCGACAGGTCGGGCTCCGGGAACTCCATCTATATGGAACCGTCGGTGCTCGTGCCGCTCAACAATACGCTCGCCCTCAGGTTGCGCGACCAGGAAGAGGAAGAACATCGTATTCTCCGGAAGCTTACCTCGGACATACTGGCGCGGGAACGTCCGATTCTCGACGCGCAGGATGTGCTTGCCGAGTTCGACCTCCTCTACGGCGGCGCCGAAGTGCTCTCCAAACGCCGCTGGAAGCTCCCCCGGATAGAAGAGAAGACATCTTTTTCACTCCACCAGGCGCGGCATCCCCTCCTCGGGGAAAAGGCCGTCCCCGTGAACATCAAGTGCGGCGAAGGATTTCGAAGCCTTGTGATCACAGGCCCGAATACGGGCGGAAAGACGGTCGTCCTCAAAACCGCGGGCGTCTGCATTTACCTCGCGTGGTGCGGTCTTCCGATTCCGGCGGAGGAGGACTCCAGGGTGGGGAACATCGGCGCCATTTTCGCGGACATCGGCGACGAACAGAGCATCGAGCAGAACCTGTCCACCTTCAGCGCCCACGTCAAGAACATCATCTCCATTCTGGAACAGGCGGACCGGACGTCGCTCGTTCTTCTCGACGAACTCGGCGCGGGCACCGATCCTCAGGAGGGCGCGGCCCTCGGAGTGGCGCTGCTGGATACGCTGACGAAAGAGAAAGGGCTCACCCTGGCGACGACGCATCACAACCCTGTAAAACAGTACGCGCTGACCGCTCCCGGCGTCGAGACAGCGAGCATGGAATTCGACGTGGAGACACTTTCACCCACCTACAGAATGCTGCTCGGCGTTCCGGGCAAGAGCAACGCGCTCTTCATCGCGCAGCGGTACGGTATGCCGCTTGCAGTTCTCGACAAGGCGCGGAAGGTACTGTCCGAGCGTGAAGTCCCGGTGGAAGAGCTCATCGGTGAACTGAACGAACGAAGGGCGTGGCTCGACAAGGAGGAGAACGAGATACGAGCGCTCCGAAGAACGCTTGCGGAAGAGCGGAAAAAATACCAGGACTCCTCCCGCGACATCGAATCAAGGAAAGACCGTATCCTCGCCGAAGCGGAGCGGAAGGCGGAAAGTATCCTCGAACGGGCCGAGGAGTCGAGCAAGGAGCTCCTCCGGAATGTGCACGACGCGGCGAAGTCGGCAGTGCACAGAAAAATTTCGGAGACATCGGAACGCGTCAGGAACGAACGAAAAACACTGGAACAGCGCCAGGAACGAAGAGCGTTGAGAGGAGCCGCGATGCAGGAGGGGTTTGCGCCTGTAGTGGGGGCTGTCGCGCAAATTGCGGGAACGGACTATGTCGGCGTTATCGAAAAACTCCAGGGGGAGAAGGCCATTCTCCGCATCGGGGCGATCAAGATGGACGTCAACGCGAAAAAGCTTGTCAAAACGGAGAAGAAGCCCAAAGGGGCGTCCTTGCCTCGTGATACTTCGATGACGGAGACCCCGGCGGCTGTTCCTTCGTCCATCATGGTCAGAGGGATGAACGTGCAGGACGCGTTGCCTATGGTCGAGCGGTACCTTGACCAGGCGCTCCGGCGGGGCCATACCAGCGTGACCGTGATCCACGGGAGAGGGGAAGGGATTCTGCGCCGCGAGATTCACGCGCTGTGCGCCTCCCTGAAGTACGTCGAATCCTACCGTCTCGGCGATGCCGGCGAAGGAGGGTACGGTGTCACTATTGTGACGTTCAGACGCTGATGCCGCATACAACAGCATCGACTCGTTTGTAGCGATCCTCCCCGAAATGTCAACCTGCGACATCGTATGAAGGATAGATTTTGAGCATCGGCTGGAGGATTTAATGAAGGTTCCAAAGAGAGTTGCACTTTTGCACACACAATTTTCTCAGCCTTGACGCCGTCATCTTTCGAGGGTAGAATAGGCTTCGCCTTTTGGGGCTCCGTTTGCGCCTGTAGCTCAGCGGATAGAGTATCGGCCTCCGGAGCCGAGGGTCTGGCGTTCGAATCGCCACAGGCGCGCCATAAAACATAATGAAAGCCGGGTTTTCCCCGGCTTTTGTCGTATCTCAAGGAAGCGCCCCGTACATTGTACGAAAGGAAGCGAATACGCACAATGCCCACAACAGTCCTCGCCAGCGTTCTTTCAGCCGATGAAAAGAAAAAAAGATATTCTCTGCTGCTCTCGGGGAGCGCCTTCCGTCCGTCCGGGGGAGGTCAGCCGGGCGACAAGGGGGAACTGATCGGGGACGGATTTCTGTTCCGAGTTCTCGAATGCGAGAAACATCCGGAGGGGCTTGCCGTATCCGGAACGCTTGTTCAGGGTGCGCCGGTTTCCGGGATTTTCCTCGAAGAGCGTATCGACATGGATGTCAGGGCCGCTTTTTCACGCATGCACACGGGGGAGCATATTCTCTCGCGAGTGCTCGAACGGGCGAACCCGCCGCTTCATGTGTACAAGGTGGCTATCGGTGAAGAAGAGAGCGC
>JAHDKR010000062.1 GCA_018436785.1 Synergistaceae bacterium
GCGGCGGGGCCGAACTCTTCGTCGATCTTCCCGATGCAGTCGAGCGCCTGGTCGAGCGCCCGGTCGCCGATGGCGTGGAGGAGCGTCTGAATCCCCTTCCCGCGCGCGGCCCGGAGCATCCCGAGGACCTGCTCGTCCGTCCAGTTCAGCCGTCCCGCTTGGGCGGGGTCGTCCGCGTACGGGGCGGTAAGCGCTGCGGTGCGGCCGCCGAGGCTGCCGTCGAGGAAGATCTTGAGCCCCTGGTAACGGATCCAGTCGTCGCCGAAGCCGGAGGGCATGACGGGGTATGGGAGGGCATCGTGGTAGGTGAAGACGCGCACCGGCAGCTCTCCCCGGCGGCGAAGCTCGTCGTAGAGCGAGAGGTCCTCCTCCATGCCGTAGTCGTCCGCGCCACACGGGTGGACGCAGGTGACGCCCACCGAGGCCAGCTCGAAGCAGGCGGATTTGAGCGCTTCCCGGAGCCCCTCGCGGGAGAAGACGCTCCGCTCCATCGCGCGGAGGGCGGGGATGGCGTCGCGCTCTTCGAGGATACCGTCCGGGCTGTCGAGCCCGACGAGGGCGAGCGCCCTGCTGTTCGCGGCGTTGACATGCGTGCAGACGCGCTGGAGCAGCACGGGGTGCGGGATGCCGAGAGCGTCCAGATCGTCCTTCGTCACGGAGCGCCCCTCCGGCCAGAGCGTCTCGTTGTAGTTCCACCCGCGGATCCAACGGTCGGACGGAGTGTCCCGCGCCTCTTCGCGGACCAGTTCGAGGACCTCCGCGACCGACCTCGCTCCCCCGAGGTCGAGCAGCGTTTTCTGCTTGGCCCAGGTGGTCAGGTGGAGGTGCGCGTCCGTGAAGCCGGGAAGCACCGCCTCGCCCGACAGGCGAAGCTCGCGGCACTCCGAAGATGCGCCTGCGCGGACGTCCTCCTCCGGGCCGACTGCGGCGATTCGCTCGCCCTCTATATGCAGCGCATACCCCCGGACGAACGTTTTTCCCGTCCAGAGGGTTCCTCCGGTGATGAGCAGACTGTTCATGGGCGCCCTCCTTACACAAAAGATTCCGGTGTTATTATAGCGGATACGAACAGCGCGGCGCACGCTGAAAGCATGTGGAGAAAGGGGCAATCGTGATAGAATCATGCCGCAATCTTCGGGAGGTGTTTTTTATGAAAAGAGTTCTTTTTTCAGCGCTGGCAGTGCTGCTGCTTTTTGCGTCGGCCGCTGCGGCGGGGCCGGTTTCCGTCTTCGTATCCATTCTGCCGCAGAAGTATTTCGTCGAGCAGATCGGCGGAGAGCGGGTCGACGTCTCGGCAATGGTGGAGAAGGGGCGCGATCCGCACGTTTTCGAGCCGCTTCCCGCGCAGATGGAGGGGCTGTCGAAGGCGAAGGCGTACTTCGCGGTCGGGCTTCCCTTCGAGGAAAGCCTGCTTCCCAGGGCGGCGAGCCTGAACCCCGGGTTGAAGATCTTCCGTACAGACGAGGGGATCGACAAGATCGCGGGCGGCCACGAACATCATGACGAACATGAAGACGAGCCGGAACGGAACGACGGAAAGCACGACCATCACGTACATGAACCCCACCGCGAGGGCGCCGACCCGCACGTCTGGAACAGCCCCCGCGAAGCGATCCTCATGGCGGGGAAGATCCTCGAAGGACTGACAGAGATCGACCCCGACGGCAGGGAGGAGTATGCGCGACGCCACGCCGACTTCGTGGAGCGCCTTAAAACGCTGGACGCCGAATTCGCCGGGATGTTCCGCGGCAGGCAGGGAGCAACCTTCCTCGTCTTCCACCCCGCGTGGGGCTACTTCGCCAGAAGCTACGGCCTTGTCGAGGTCGCCATCGAAACGGAGGGCAAGGAGCCCAAGGCAGCCGATCTGGCGAACATCATCTCGGAGGCCAGGGAACGGGGCGTCAAGGCGATATTCCTCTCGCCGCAGTTTTCGAGAAGAAGCGCGGAAATCGTCGCGCAGGCCATCGGCGCATCCGTCACAACCGCCGACCCGCTCGCCGCGGAGTGGGAGGAAAACCTCCGAGCAGTGGCGAAGGCGATAGCGGAGGTGGCGAAATAAGAACACTACGCTCGTTTCGAATACGCACAGCCGGAGGGGGACTCGGCTTCCCTTCCGGCTGTGCGTATTCGGGACTTTTACAAATTGACTGAATGGATTTTTACCCGTATGATTTCATTATTCTTCGTCTTGCGCAGTTGAAAGGAGCGCTCCATGAACGACAGGCCGCAAAGAGCCCCAATCCGCGGGAGCACCCGTAAAAGAATACTTCCGGCGGGCTGGAGGCGCTGTTCTTTTTTCCGGACGATAGGTTTCTGCGTTCTCCTTTTCTGTCTGCCGCTTCTTGCTCCGGGAATCGCCGAGTGCGCGAACCGGGACGCCAAAGCGCACATCCTGATCCTTCATTCGTACCATGATGCGCTGCCCTGGAGCAAAGGACTGAACCGCGGCATTGGAAACGCCTTCGCGCACGCACCGTTTCCGATAGAGTTATACGTGGAATATCTGGACGCCATTCACCACCCGGGAGAGGATATCCTCAACGAAACGACGGCGCTGTTCAAAAAGAAGTACGAGGATATTCCTCTTGACGCCGTCCTGCTCACCGACGATCCCGCGTGGACCTTCCTGGTGGAGCGCCGCGATCTTCTCTTTCCCGGAGTACCTCTCTTTTTCTGCGCCCTCAACGACTTGCACCCGGAACGCCTCGAAGGAATAAGCGCCGTGACCGGCGTCGCCGAAAACCCGGACATGAGCGGGACTGTGGAGCTGGTCCGGAAGCTGCACCCCGGAATCAGGGAGATTCCCGTCGTCGCCGACCGCAACCCCGGAAGTCTTCTCGTCCTGAAGAATCTGGAGCGTATCTCTCGCGAGCTGGACGGCGAAGTGACGTTCCGCGCGCTGACCGACGCCGGTTTTCCCGAGCTTCTGGAGGAGCTGAAACGCCTTCCGGAGGGAACGCCCGTGCTCTTCCACGCATTCCTGCGGGACGCTTCGGGCGCCACGTTTCCCAGCAATCTGACGGTACTGGGGGAGCTCTCCGAAACCATCTCCTCTCCGTTCTATACGTTCAAGCGGATCGACATCGGCCACGGTGCAGTAGGAGGAGCCGTCGTGAGCGAGGAACTTCTGGGCTCCCTGACAGCCCGGATGCTGGTCGACCATCTGAACGGCGTCCCCTTGGAGGAGCTGCCTCCCGTATTCGACACCCCCCACGCCTACATTTTCGACGAGGCGCAGCTGGAACGCTTCGGCATCGACGAACAGCTTCTGCCGCAAGGGAGCGTGGTCGTCAATCGTCATCTCTCCCTCTACGAGACGCATAAGAAAGCGATATGGGGCGTGGCCGCAGTGGTGGGAATCCTGCTGGGGCTCGTCGTGCTGCTGGCGCTCAACGTCCTGCGGCGTCTGCGCGTCGAGAAGATGATCGTCTCCATCAACAGGAATCTGGAAGAGAGAGTCCGCGACCGGACGCAGGAACTCGACCGCGCCCTTCTGAGAGCGGAGAGCGCCAACATCGCGAAGAGCGAATTTCTTGCCAACATGAGCCACGAGATACGAACGCCGATGAACGGCGTCATCGGCATGACCGATCTGCTTCTGGAGACTCCGCTGACGCTGGAACAGCGCCGCTACGCCCTCATGCTGCAACAGAGCGCGGAGTCGCTTCTGGAGCTGCTGAACGATATTCTGGATTTCTCGAAGATCGAAGCGGGAAAACTCGATCTGGAGCTTATCGACTTCGATCTGCACGATCTTCTGGGCGATATCGCCTCCGCCCAGGCTGTGCGCGCATCGGAAAAAGGGGTGGAAGTGCTCTGCGCGATCGACCCCGACGTTCCATCCTCGCTCTTCGGCGACCCGGGACGTCTCCGGCAGATAGTGAACAACCTCGCGGGGAATGCGGTGAAGTTCACCGCCGAAGGCGAGGTCGAAATCGGCGTGTCGCTGACGTCCGAGGACGAAGAGTCCGCGACGCTCGCGTTCCGCGTCCGGGATACGGGCATCGGCATCCCGGAGGAGAAGCGGGACATGCTCTTCAAGAAGTTCAGCCAGCTCGACTCGTCGACCACCCGGGAGTACGGAGGCAGCGGACTCGGACTTGCCATATCGAAGCAACTGGTCGGGATGATGGGCGGCGAGATCGGCGTCGAAAGTCCGGCCCCCTCGGCAGGAGAAGCCTCCGGAGGCCCCGGTTCTCTCTTTCATTTCACCGTACGCCTCAAAAAATCAACCACGACGCGCACAACGGCACGTCCTCCGGCGGAGCTGCAGGATATCAGGATCCTGGTTGTCGACGACAATGCGACGAACCGCGAGATCCTGGCCGCATACATCGCCGCCCAAGGGATACGCTCCGCCGAGGCGGCGAACGGCACCGACGCGCTTCGTCTGCTTCGCCGGGGAGCGGAGGAAGGGGATCCGTTCCACGTCGCCGTCATCGATATGCACATGCCCCTGATGGACGGAGAGACGCTCGGCCGGACGATCAAAGCGGACCCGCAGCTTGCCAAAACGTGCATGATCATGCTCACCTCGCTGGGAATGAGAGGCGACGCACGCCGCTTCGCGGACGCAGGGTACTCCGCGTACCTGACGAAGCCGGTGCGTTGCAGAGAGCTTATGGGGGTCGTTGTTCCGGCGCTCCGGGAAAGATACTGGAGCGAGACGGAGAGCGCGCCTCTTCTGACGCGCCATACCGTCCGAAAGCAGTTGGAGCCCTGCGATACGAAAGTACGTGTTTTGCTCGCCGAGGATAATGTGACAAACCAGCAGGTGGCGGTGGGTATTCTGGAGAAGTTCGGCATAGAGGTCGAGATAGCCCGGAACGGCGAGGAGGCTGTCGAGGCTGTCCGGCGCCGCAGCTTCGACCTGATCTTCATGGACATTCAGATGCCGCTCATGGACGGGCTCGAAGCCACAAAAAGAATCCGCGGTATGCATGCCGCCTCGGGAGAGCCCGCCGTCCCGATCGTCGCGATGACAGCGCACGCGATGGAAGGAGACCGGGAGCGCTGCATCGAAGCGGGGATGAACGACTATCTTTCCAAACCTGTAAAACCGGCGGCGATGTTCGCTATGCTGCGAAAACAGCTCCCTGCGAAGGATCTCCTCCCCTGCACGTACACCGCCTCTTCCGCTGTTGACGATAAGAAAGTCGACGCCGATGTATCCGTCTGGAACCGGACACCGTTTTACGACCGTCTGCTGGAGGACAGAGAGCTCGCGCACAGAATTCTGGAGGATTTTTTAATCGATATTCCGAGCCAGATCCGCCAGCTGCGCGCAACGCTGAAAAAAGGCGATTCCGAAGGGGCGCGCAGAAGAGCGCACGCAATCAAGGGCGCCGCCGCAAGCGTCAACGGAGAGTTCCTACGGCTGGCCGCTCTGGAACTGGAACGCCGCGCGCTCGCCGGAGAACAGCAGGAACTCGCATTTCTGGCGGACCGTCTCGAAGCCAGTTTTGAAGATTTACGGGCAGCGATGCTGAAGGAGTTGCGGAACGGAACCAAATCGCATCCATAGCACTATCCAAATGAAGGACTCACTCTTTTTACTTCTAGGTTCAGAGAAGTTGAACGAAAGAACATAAAGACATATTGTGAAAATACATTAAATGTGATAGAAATGTCATACAAGGTATGAGCCGACGACCGGAGGCGTTCTGGAACGCCTCGTTTTTGTTTTTGAAAAAGGGAGAACAGTATCCGGAGCTCAAACCGAACTCGACGCGGAGGTTTCACTATGCAAAAAAACACTCTTCTTGCTTCCGATGCTCTCATCTATAAAGATCTCGTCGAGTCGAGTCCGGACCTAATCTGCCGTTTTCTGCCCGATACAACCGTCACCTTCGCCAACGAGGCGCTCTGCCGGGCGCTTGAAATCGACCGGAGCGAACTGCTTGGCCGTCACTTTTCGGAGTTGATCCCTCCGGAGGAAGTGCAGCCCGCCCGTGAAAAAGTGGGCTCCCTCTCCGCCGACGGACACGCCGATATCTTGCAGCGGCGCCATGAACGGCTGGACGGCTCCGGGTATCCGCAAGGACTGAAGAGCGCGGAAATTCCCCTTGAGGCGAGGAGCGTCGCCGTGGCCGACACGGTGGAAGCGACGGCGCCGCACCCGCGCTCCTGCACTAACGAGAGACCTGCATAAGGGGGAAATAGCAGTGAACCAGTGGATCGCGTTCTGGAACATCCTGCTCAAGGATATGCGCACGTACTACATGAAGCCGCCCAACATCAGCTGGGGGCTGCTCTTTCCACTCGCCTGGACCGGCATGTTCTTCATCCGGTCGGGGAGCGGCCTGGAGAGTATTCCCGCGCTGCTTCCGGGGGTGACGGCACTCTCCATCCTCTTCGGCTCCACCTCGGTGCTCGCGGTGACGGTGACGTTCGAGAAGAAGAACCGCTCGTTCGAACGGCTGCTGCTTGCGCCCATATCCTTTGAACTTCTGATGCTGGCGAAGACGTCCGGGGCCATTCTCTTCGGCGTGCTGAACGCCTTCGTCCCGGTGCTCATGGCGAGCTTCATCGCAGATTTATCGCCGATCGACTGGAGAGCGTTCGTTCCGGCGGTCGTACTGCTGTCGACCGCGTCCACGTTTCTCGGGCTCTTCATCGCGGTGGCGGTCAGCGAGGTCTTCGAGGCGCAGACGTTTTCCAACTTCTTCCGCTTCCCGATGATCTTCCTCTGCGGGCTCTTCTTCCCCATAGAGAGGCTGCCCGTCTTCTTGCGCCCGCTCTCCTACGCGCTCCCTCCGACGTACGGAGTGGACATGCTCAGAGGGGCCGTCGGCGGCGTCCATACCATGCCGTACCTCCTGAACCTCGCCGCGCTCTGCGTCTTCTGCGCGGGGCTCTTCGCCCTCAGCCTGCGGACCATCCGGAGGAGCTGGATAGCGTAGCGCGCCGCCTCCTTTTCTCTCGAATAACTGCGTGATTCTCTTGCACCTCCTCTTTTTTGGAAGCGCACACTCTTTCTTGCGCTCGCCTTGGAAGGCAAAAGGTGCGAAATACCCCTTGACAGTCTATAATACAAACCATCGGAAAATTGTGTATGCGCATACGGGGCGCCGCAGAAAACTCTCTCTGCTGCTCTTTGAGGAGTTGCCGCATCTCTCCCGGAAGGAAGTAGCGTGAATAAACGACTATCTCCGGAGGTCTTTTCCATGGACATCGATTTTGTAACGGACAGCTCTTACGAAATCCGCTTCGAGGACATGTTCGACCTCGCCGACATCCAGCGTCTGCAGGACGAGTTCTCGGACGCGACGGGCGTCGCCTCGGTCGTCACGCGGCCGGACGGGACGCCGTTGACGCGCCCTGCCAACTTCACCCGCTTCTGCAGCAAGGTTGTGCGCGGCGCCGAAAAGGGGTGCGCCAACTGCTTCCGTTCGGACGCGCTCATCGGGCGGTACAACCCCAAGGGACCGACGATTCAGCGCTGCCTCAGCGGAGGCCTCTGGGACGCGGGCGCAGGAATCTCCGTCGGGGGGAAGCACGTCGCCAACTGGCTGATAGGGCAGGTCCGCGACGAGAGCCAGAACGAAGAGGCGATACGCGCCTACGCCCGCGAGATCGGCGCGGACGAGGACGAAGCGGCGGCAGCCTTCCGCGAGGTTCCCGCCATGTCCAGGGACCGATTCCAGAAAATTGCACGAATGCTCTTCACGCTTGTACAACAGCTCTCCGAACTCGCCTACCAAAACGTCCGGCAGACGCTTTTCATCGCGGAGAAAAACCGCGCGGAAACCATCAGGAAGGTACAGCACGAACTTGCCGAAGTCATGGCGACGGCCGGCTCGGAGATCGAGGTGTTCGATATGGCTCGAAGAGAGCTCGCCGGGCTGATGGAGACGAAGAATTTTTTGATCGTTGATTACGACGAAACGACAAGAATGCTCTCGACGCGTATGCATCTGGGCGTGGATGAAAAAAAGCTGCCGGTACGATGGTCCGCGGACAAAGCGCTGACGGGCATTATGATGGCCGCCAGAAAGGCGATGCACTTTTCCCGAACTGAGATTATACGGCTCGTCGACGAGGGGCTCATTGAATTCGTCGGTGATCGGGCCGAAACATGGGTCGGCGTGCCGCTGCAGAACGAGAAAAAAGTCTTCGGCGCCATGATCCTTCAGAGTTACACAGACCCGTATGCGTACGACGACTGGTGCGTCGAGATTCTGCAATCGGTAGGGAACCAGCTCAGCGTCTACCTGGAGAAGAAACGCGCCGAGGGAGCGCTCCGCGAGAGCGAGGAGATGTTCAGGGCATTCTTCGAGCAGAACAGCGTCGGCTTTGCCATGATCAACACGGACGGTTCGTGGCTGCGCTTCAACGACAAGCTGTGCGAGATGACGGGCTACTCCCGGGAGGAAATGCAAGAGATGAATTGGCGCGATTTCACTCCGCCCGAGGAACAGCAGCGCGAACGCCCTTTGCTGAACGATCTGATCTCCGGAAAGATCGATTCGTACACGATCGAGAAACGCTGTATCCGTCGGGACGGTTCGACGATCGACATCTTCGTGCTTACAAAACCTCTGCGGCGCCCCGACGGGGAATTCCGGTACTTCGCCTCCATCATTCAGGACATCTCGGAGCGCAAAAAAAGCGAACGGGAGCTGGCACGCCACCAGGAGGCGATCATCGGCAGCATGGCCATCCTTGCGGAGCGGCGCGATCACGGCACAGGGGAGCACATTCAGCGCACGAAATTTTTCGTTCAGCGGCTGCTCGAACTTTCAGGGGGCGAGCGCTTCTACCCCCTTGAGCACCTTCCGCTTCTGGCGCAGGCGGCCATTCTGCACGACATCGGCAAGGTCGGCGTCCCCGACAGCCTGCTGCTGAAGCCCGGCAAGCTGACGCCCGAGGAGTTCGAGGTCGTCAAACAGCATACCGTGATCGGCGGCGACGTGCTTGCCGCCGCGGCAAGGATACTCGGCGAGGCGCCGTTTATCAGCTATGCGCGCCAGATCATCGAGTACCACCACGAGAAGTGGGACGGCACGGGGTATCCGCACGGACTGAAGGGAGAGGAGATCCCCTTTATCGCGAGGATCATGGCGATCGCCGACGTCTACGACGCGCTCGTGAGCGAACGCCCCTACAAGGGCCCCATTGACCACGAGAAGGCTGTGGCGATCATCGTCGAGGGGGCGGGAACCCATTTCGACCCCGTCCTTGTCGAGGCCTTTTTGGCCTGCGCCGACGAATTTAAAAGTATCTCCCAATCCGGAGATACCCCCGTACCCGGCCGCTAAAGAAATGCCCTCGCTTGACGCCGCCGTTTCCTTTCGGTATTGTGTGTCGGGGTACATGTGACATCATATCAAGGAGGTCGCCACATGGAAATTGAGAATGTACTCTTCGCATTCGGTCTCACGCTGTTCGCCGGCCTCTCGACCGGAATCGGCAGCGCGCTCGCATTCTTCACGAAGCGCACCAACACCCGATTTTTGGCATTCTCCCTTGGTCTCTCCGCCGGGGTGATGATCTACGTCTCGATGGTGGAGATCTTCTTCAAGGCGCAAGAGGCGCTCCAGGCCGATCTGGGAGAGAGGATGGGCGCCTGGGTCACCGTCGTCTCCTTCTTCCTCGGCATTTTGGGAGTGATGCTGATCGACAAGTTCGTCCCCTCTCACGAGAACCCGCACGAGATGCACCGGATAGAGGAGATACGCGGCCGTGCCGGAGAGCTGGGGCAGGAGCACTCGCTGATGCGCATGGGAATCCTCACGGCGCTCGCCATCGCCATCCACAACTTCCCCGAGGGAATCGCCACCTTCATGGCCGCGGTACAGGATCCCCGCCTGGGCGTTCCCATCGCCGTCGCCATCGCAATCCACAACATCCCCGAGGGGATCGCCGTCTCGGTGCCCATCTACTACGCCACGGGGAGCAGAAGAAAGGCGTTCAACTACTCCTTCCTCTCCGGAGTCTCGGAACCAATCGGCGCGCTGCTGGCGTGGCTCGTTCTGGCGCCCTTCCTGAGCGGAGCGCTCTTCGGCGTCATCTTCGCCTCCGTCGCGGGGATCATGGTCTTCATTTCGGTGGACCAGCTGCTTCCGGCCGCCCGCAAGTACGGCGAACATCACGTTTCCATCTACGGGCTCGTTATCGGCATGATGATCATGGCCGTGAGCCTGCTGCTTTTTATATAAAGGGGGAGTTTGCATGGGGATAACGCTCAACGTCGAACAGTATCTGAAAGATCTTGAATACCTCGTGAACATCGACAGCCAGTCGAAGGATCCCGAGGGAGTCGCGAAGGTCGCCGCGTTCTTCGAGAAGGCGTTCGGCGACATCGGCTGGACCGTCGAACGGGTGGTTTTCGACCCGACCGCAGGGCCGAGCCTGAAGATCACCAACGGGGAACCTCCGTACGACGCGCTGCTGCTGGGGCACCTGGACACGGTCTTCCCGAAGGGAACCGTGGCCGAGCGTCCGTTCTCGCGGGATGAAAAGCGCGCCTACGGACCGGGCGTCAACGACATGAAATCGGGGCTGCTCTTCGGCCTCTACGCCGCTCGGGCGCTCACAGCGAAGGGAAGCAAGGGGTCGTTCTGCATCGCCTA
>JAHDKR010000202.1 GCA_018436785.1 Synergistaceae bacterium
AGGAAGCACCCGGATAGATGGAAGGGGCGTGCGGTGAGGAATCTGGAAGAGGCACAAACGGTATGGCTCAATCCGGAGAAGGATGGAAGAGCGCGGGTAACTTTAACCCCGGAAAAGCGACAGGTCGGTTGACAGACACCGTCTTGCAGGATCACAACTATTGTCGCACGTTCAGAACGCTAATGAAACCTTGTACCGGAACGAACATGTTGTTAGAATGAGGGGCAGATCAAGGAAACGGGCGCCGCCGCTCACCTCGACGCATGCGGCCTTCAATCGCCGGAAAGGACGGCAAAACGGCGCCGCCAATGCGGAGGAACTTCTTGAAGAGTGTGCACGCTGCGGCACGTTCGTGGTCATGGGGAGCGATTCGCACTGGGGAGGCGACGCGGGAGCGCTCGCAAACTGCGAGACGCTTATCGAGCAGACAGGCTTCCCGAAAGAGCTTGTTCTCAACTACCGCGGCGACGGGCTTGCTTTCATCTTGAGGGAACCTTTGGAGGAGTGACGGATATGGAGAAAACCCACGGATTATTTCCCGTTCTCGATATCGACGACATGACATGGTTCAGCGCAGACCATCACTTAGGTCACCGGAGCGTCCTGAAGATCGCCGGAGAAAAGGGTTCGACGGGGACTTCGGGGAAGCGGTCTGAGGACGGGCTAACGCGAGCCTACTCCGCTACCATCCCCCGAGCGGTTCTTTGGGATTCATTCCCTCGTCCTCGATCATCTCATCAAAGTCGATCTTCCAGTCCTTGAAGTCGTTCGTTGCAAGCGCCTTCTTCATGCGTTCGGATACGGAGAGCGGGCGGACTTCCCTGTACTCCGCGCGGAATAGGCCGTTCGCCCCCGCCTCGAAAGGACGTGACTGGAGATGGTAGTGGCCAAAACACCACAAAAAAAACTCCAGCCTCCCGGCCAGCTCGTCAAGATAGCGCGATACGGGGTCGTCCATCTTCTCTCTCTGCAGGTGTGCGACGGCGTAGTGGTTTTCCATCAACTCGTCGAAGGCTCTGCGGGGAGCGGCGTGCGTCCATACCCAGTCAACCTTCCAACCTGCCCGTTCAAGGGTTTCGAAGCCGCGCTCGGTCTCGGCGTAGGAGGGCAACTCACGGGGCCACCAGCTCTTGCCGGGGATTCTTCCGTCCTTGTCCGTGCTCTCTCCTCCTCCGAAGACGAACACCTTTCTTCCGGCGATCTCGTAGACATAGCCACGCTTCAAGTGGTAGACGTCCGGAGCGATGACGCCGACGGGACCGCCCCACCGTTCTTCCTGAGGCAGCGAGTCGAACAGGTCGAAGTTCTCGTGGTTGCCGTCGATTACAAGGGTAGTCCACTTTTTCTCCGAGAGCCATTTCAGCCAGTAGCGCTCCGTGTCGGTGGGCGGATTCCCCCAGAGCAAACCGAAGTCGCCAAGTATCACGACGAAGTCCCGCTTCGTCAGGACGTTTCCTGCGGGAAAACGCCGAAGCGAGAGGTCCTTTACCTCGATCTCTCCATGTTTGTCGCCTGTGACGAAAACCTCCGGCATCCTCGCTCACTCCTTTCCCGAAAACCCGCACCGGTTACCCTACAATGCGTTTTTCGCCCTCACCCCGATGTGCTGCGCTGATTTTATAAGCTGCTTGTCAGCGGTAATCAGAACAGCCTCTTTTTGCAGTGCCGTTGCGCAAATTATCGCGTCCGGCAGTTTCAGATTGCTGTTTTATCTGACGTACACCGGGTTTCTTACTATTTTCTCATTTATATACAGCACTTCAAGAGCCGAAAGCGACCGGCGGGTCGCTCAGTCTGATGCCCGACAGTGAAGAACTCGTCGTCATGTTCGCTGCTTTTCTATTCTATACGATGCTCTCACGAGAAAAGAGAGGGCGACATTGCGCCGCCCTCTCTTTGTCCGTGCCTCGCCAATCCGAACCGAAACGCGCCAAGCCTAACCATTTCCCGCCGAACGTTGCCATATCGGGCCCAGCCCTGCCGAGTTCCGCAACCTCCTTAATTGAGGCGCGGCAATCATATTCTCTACTTCGTATGCTCCGGCATCAATCGTACTCATTGAGGGGATATCGTGAGATACGACCGAAGTGTTCTCGGAGAGCAGGCGAAAAAATCGGGCTTCGTCAGGGATACATTCGAGAAGATGGTCCGTTTAACCGACGTCCTTCGTTTCATCCATTCGGAAGAGTCTCGTTCTCCTCTCCCGTCCGGAGTCTGGAAGAAGAACTTATTGACGATCACGCGCCGATACTTGCCAAGCCGGAACGCGCTCCGGAGTCTCCCGGCGAGTCCGGAGCACTCGTCCCGCAATGAATTTAGACGGGGGGAGCTCGTTTGCGAGCACCTCCCGTCGCGAGTCGAACGGATCAGCGCGCCTCTTCGGCGAGGCGAGCAACCTCCTCCTCGGGAAGATCGACGCACTCCGCCGCCAGAGAGACGCTTATCCCCTTGCGCAGCATCCTGAGAGCGGCCTCGCGCTTTGTCTCCTCCCTGCCGATCAGGATTCCCTCGCTCTTGCCTATCTCCCTGCCTTCCTCCTGCGCTCTTTCCTCGACTATGCTCAACAGCATGGCCTTCCCCTCCTTCCTCAGTTCCTCTCTGAATTCTCCATACTCCGCCCTCAGCTCGGGGCTCTTCGGGTGCAGCAGGCTGTCGATCAGACGGAGGAGCAGCAGCTTCTCGTCATGCGTCCACTCCTTGGAGTCGAGCTTCACGATCATGTCCTTCAGATAGACCAGCTTGAGCCGCTCGTTCCGTCCGCTCTCCAGCGCCCGCTTCCCGGCGCAGAGCGCCCAGTCGAACGGATTCTCGCTCTCCTCAAGCTCGTCGGCGCCAAGCTCGCACAGCTTGAGCGTCGGGTACTCGTAGAACATCCTGTTTCCGTAGCTCTCACGCAGATAACGCTCCTCCTCCAAGGAGGGGCGCTTCGCCGTCAGGATGGCGCAGGAGACCGCGTCGGCAACATCGCCCTTTTCCTTCAGGTACTTCACCCGAAGCGTCGAATTATAATAGAACATTCTCTCCGGAAGGTCGCCGCCTCCGGGGCCTTGTATCTCCAAGTGGAGGACCAGCCAGACCTCCCGCCCCGACTGTGTCGGAACGCGGGCCAGAATATCGGGGATCTGCTTGTCCCCGTCGATGTAGACGGTCAGATCCTCCATTTCCCTCTCCAGAAAGACCACCTCGCGCGATCGGTCCATGTCCTCGGCCAGCGCGGTCATGATTCTGCACAATACGAGGTAGAAGAAGTGCTTGATGACCGCGCGCCAGTGTTCGTCGATTCTCCTCCGCTCCCTCTTCTCCGCGTCCTCCGTAGCCGCGCTCGCGGCGCTTTCCGTCGCGGCGGGGCCCTAGGACCCGAGAATGGGATTCGTTCGTTCCATATCGGCGGCCATTTTGCTCGCCCTCCTTCGGCTTTTCTCCGCATCGCAAGGGGTGGCGGAGCTTCCTTCCGCTTCTCTTCACGGTACAGTATAGCCCGCTCTCTTTTCTTCTTCAAGAGGGAGAAGAACGACCTCCGCCGCCAGGGAGACGCTCATCCCCCTGCGCAGCATCCTGAGAGCGGCCTCGCGCTTGGTCTCCTCCCTGCCGATGAAGATACCCTCGGGCGTATTCAACCTTTTCTGTCCGAATACATGAATCTTACGGAAGAAGAAAGACGCTTCGCGGAGACCTTCCGGAAAGGAGAGTATCGGCCCGAGCTCCTGTTTGCGGACGCCGAGATTCTGGAAATGACACTGCTGTCCAAAATAACTCACGCTAAGAAATTGTTTCCGCTGTTTGCAGGGGTCTGAATCGCGATTTTGAACAAAGTTGAAACCATGCCCTTTTTCTCTGCACCTCGAAAATTAAACCGGCTGTCCAAATCACGAGAGGTTCGGTCTCAGCTGCGCCAAGTCAGGAGTCAGCAGCGGCGTATCGCACGATTTGTCCAGCCAGACGCGCAACTCCTGATAAGTGAACAGGCTAAGCCGAAGCATCGACGCCAGATTCGAAAAGGACCATCCGGATTTCGACAGATAGTGGAGCCACTTCAAAACAAGCAAAGCGATCATGGCTGTCCAAATCTGGATGCGAAGAGCGTTCTCGCTCG
>JAHDKR010000088.1 GCA_018436785.1 Synergistaceae bacterium
TCCGGCGGCATCATCTTCCGCACGACGGACTCCTTAAATTCAGGGCTGTATCTCTTCATCCTCATCGCACCTCCCGAGTGTCGACTCACACTTCTTTAACACCTCGGTTCAAGCGACTTCTATTATGACACAGGGGGGTATGCAATAAATACCGGTTGTTAGAATGATCGGCAGATCAAGGAAACGGACGCAGCCGCGTATCTCAGCGGATGGAGCCTTCAATCGCCGGAAAGGTTGGTTTGAAACCGATGCGCTTACTCTCGGATACGCCTCTCTTCGACCTGCACAACCATACTTTGGCCAGTGGCCATTCGTACGGAACAATCGCGAGTCCGCCGAAGCAGCCGCTGAACGGGGACTCGTCGTGCTCGGTTTCTCCGAATATGCGTGGACAGTAACCATTTTATTACAATAAGTAACTTTTCCAAAAAGAGTCCGAGACTTTGCCCGCCCCCTTTATTGGAAATGCTCCGAGCGCTGTCCAAAAACTCGCGAAGCGGCACGGGGCGTTCCGAACCGAAATACAGTCCGATCCGAATCACCCTTGATCGTGCTGGTCGTTCAGTTCGAACGGGCACAGAGTCCATTCGCCGGCCTCGAAAAAAACCTCCCCGACATTGTCGGCGAGATTGTCGACTGACTCGAGAAGGCTGACATCTTCCCAAAACGAAACGGAACACCACATCTCCTTTCGAATGCTCGCGAGGGGTTCAAGCGTAAAAAGCGACTCGACTTCCTCTTTTGAAAGGCAGGGAGCCCAGAGAGGGGAGAGCAGCCTTTTTTCATCGGCACTCTTCTCAGTCCATCCTTCCTTGTAAAGCAGCGCCATCAGTTTTCGGGGGAGATGTTTGCAATCCCGATGAAGCTTTGCATCGGAGATTCCGCGAATCTGCACGATCCGGGCGTCGGCCGGGAGCGACACCGTATAGAGCCTGCTTGCGTTAGTCGCGCTTGCCGCCGCGGATTCCGGACTGGGGGCCGCAAAGACCGAATATCTGCGGTTGGGATACTCTTCGGGCCTTTTCCATTCCCATAGATTATCCACAATATAGGGAACATTTTCCGGCGCCCGCTTTGTCCCGTGCTTCCTCTTTTTCAATTCGTCGCCTTCCACCGATCTTTCAGCCCTGTAGATCGCCATGCGCTTTCCCTCCTCCGAGTATGGACTTACGAGTCACCCGTTCCAACTTCCGCATCACCGTCATCAAAGGGGGACAAGGCCGTACCCCGCCAATTCCAGGATGCGCCACATCCCTGTCCGATTCCTTGTCCGTGGAAGCTGCTTTTGCGAGCTTGAGGCTCCCACGGCCAAGTATTCTCAGGAGTCGACGGACGCCCCGGCGCCGTCCTCTATCACGACTATCGCCTTTTCACCTCTTCTCATCGACGCAACGAACGCGTTGACCGCCGCCGACAAGCAGCGCAAAGCCCTCTTGAACACGGGCTTGAAGTCA
>JAHDKR010000044.1 GCA_018436785.1 Synergistaceae bacterium
AATAGCGCCGCAGCGCCTCCCTCCCCATTTTCAGCGCGTACTCCTTTATCTCCAGGGCGCTCCGGATCCTCTCTCCTCCCGCCGGAGCAAAAATGCCAAGGTAGAGCGCGGGGCGTATTCTGTTGTACAGTCCGGTGAGCAGGGGAAGCATACTGGGCTCCTGCTTGAAGCGCTCCAGCGCGGCAAACACTTCGGGCGCCCGCGCCTGGCAGAACGCATCCAGGAATTTGAGCATCGTGTTCCGCCCCTCGTCGAATGAGAGCTCCTTGACCATTCCGGCGTCCACAGGCGCCCCGTGGGCGTACGAACCAAGCTTTCGCAGTTCGGCGCGCACCTCCTCCGGGTCCTCCAGGAGTTCCACAAGAAGGGCCGCCGCGTCGTCCGACAAGGCGACCCCCTCTTTTCCCGCGAGATCAAGCAGCCACTTCTTGCGCTGGGCCGACCAAAAGGGAACGGATTCCCCCTTGATCTGTACAATCTTCTTTTTTGCAGCGGGGGAGAAGGTCTTCCCCGGCTCCTTCTCGAAAACCAGAAGGAGCACCTCGGAGGCGTCGTCACCTTCAAGATACGGCAGGAGCTCATCCGGAAACGGGCCGAGAAGCTCGGCGGACTCCACCACGGAAACGCGTTTGTCGTCGAAAAGGCCCGCGGAACGCCCGGCGGCGATGAGCGCAGGCCACTCGCCTCCCTCGTGCGTTCCCGCGAACGCCCTCCCTTTCTTCGACAGCGCTTCCAGTTCTTCCGCGACAAGGCGGCGCGCGGAGGCGCCGCCCGACGCGATGACTCTCAGGTGAGGCACTAGCCCTTCACCACCACGTTGACCAGCTTATCGGGTACCACAATGACGCGGACCACTTCGACGCCCTCAAGCCGCTTCTGCACCGACGGAAGGGCGAAGACGCGCTCCTGCAATTCCTCTTTTGAAAGCCCCGCCGGGAAGTCCTCTTTTTCGCGTACCTTGCCGTTGAACTGCACCACGACGGTAACGGAATCCATCTCCAGCGCCGAAGGCTCCACTTCGGGCCATGGAAGCTTTGACAGGGTTTCTTTATGCCCGCCGAGCGACCACAGCTCCTCGGTTATATGAGGGCAGAAGGGGTTGAGGCAGGCCAGCAGAACATCGACGCCCTCCCGGAAGAGCGCGCTCTCGTCGTCCGTCTCCGGACGGAAGGATGAGAGCGCGTTGAGCAGCTCCATAAGCCGTGCGACAGCCGTATTGAACTGTTTTTCGTCGGCGATGTCCCGCGTGACGTCGCGTATTGTCGTGTGAATTTTCCGCTTCAGGTCGCGCATCCGCTGTTCGGAAAGACGCTCCATCGGAAGAGAGGGGCGTTCCCGCACCGAAGAGAGCAGCGCGATATTTTCCTCCACAAGACGCCATACCCTGTTCAGGAAGCGGTTTGCTCCTTCAACGCCGCGCTCCGACCAGTCGAGGTCGTTTGCAGGAGGCGCCGCGAAGAGGATAAAGAGCCGCGCCGTATCAGCGCCGTAGGTATTGATGATCTCGTCCGGGTCGACGACGTTGCCCAGGGATTTCGACATCTTCGCGCCGTCCTTGATGACCATCCCCTGCGTGAGGAGATTTGTGAACGGCTCGCGGGCATTGCACAAACCGAGATCCGCGAAGAATTTGGTGAAGAAGCGGGCGTAGATCAGGTGGAGACATGCGTGCTCGATGCCGCCGATGTACTGGTCCACGGCCATCCAGTAGTTTGCTTCGTCCACATTGAAGACGGCGCTGTCTTCGCGCGCCGAACAGTAGCGGAAGAAGTACCAGGAGGAACAGATGAACGTATCCATGGTGTCCGCTTCGCGCCTGCCGGGCTTGCCGCACTTCGGGCAGGGGACGGAGAGCCACTCTTTATCTTCGGTCAGAGGCGATTTCCCGCCTTCAACAATTTTCACTTCAGCTGGAAGGAGCACGGGGAGCTCGTCCTCCGGAACCGGTACGATGCCGCAGCAGTCGCAGTACACTACTGGGATGGGAGCGCCCCAATAGCGCTGGCGGGAGATGAGCCAGTCGCGAAGCCGGAAGTTGACCTCCCTGGAGCAGAAGCCCTGTTCGACGCCCCACTCGATCATGGCAGGGATAGCCTCCGCGGTGGGAAGACCGTCGAAGGCCCCGGAGTTGCAGGTGATTCCGTCGTCCTCGAAGGCATGCTCCATCGTTACGCCGTCGAGAGATTCATCGTGCGGCTGGATAACGACCTTCACCGGAATATCGTACTTGCGCGCGAACTCGAAGTCCCTCTGGTCGTGCGCAGGAACGCCCATGATGGCGCCGGTGCCGTAGTCCATCAGAATGTAGTTCGCGATCAGTATGGGAACCGACTCGCCGGTGACGGGATTGACCGCGGAGAATCCGGTGAAAAAACCTTCCTTCTCGCCGCCGACGGCTGTTCTTTCGATAGCGCTCTGAGTGACGCACTTTTGGACGAACGCCCTGATCTCGTCGCCCTTCGGGGAGAGCGCGCACATCTTCTCGACGAACGGATGTTCCGGGGCAAGCGCGAGGAAGGTCACTCCGTAGATTGTGTCGAAGCGTGTGGTGAAAGTTTCAATAATTTCACCTGTACTCTTCTCGGTGAAGGTGAGGCGGGCGCCTTCGGAACGGCCGATCCAGTTTCGCTGCATTGTCTTCACTCGGTCAGGCCACCCCGGCAGGTTGTCCAGATCGTCAAGCAGCTCCTGCGCATAGTCGGTAATTTTGAGGAACCACTGCTCCAGGTTGCGCTTGACGACAGGGGTGTTGCATCGCCAGCAGTGCCCGTCGTTGATGACCTGTTCGTTGGCGAGCACCGTGTTGCAGCTCTCGCACCAGTTCACCGGCGCGTTCTTTCTGTAGGCGAGCCCCTTCTTGAAGAACTGGAGGAAGATCCACTGGGTCCACTTGTAGTAGTCGGGGTTGCAGGTCTCGACCCTTCGTCGCCAGTCGTAGCTGCACCCCATGTGTTTGAGCTGCTCCGTCATGTGTTCGATGTTCTCCCAGGTCCACTTGTTGGCGGGAGTTTTGTACTTCATGGCTGCGTTCTCGGCGGGGAGGCCGAACGCATCGAATCCGATCGGATGGAGGACGTTGAACCCCCGTTTCCACAGGAAACGGGTCATCATGTCGCCTATGGAGTAGTTCCGCAGGTGCCCCATGTGCAATGCGCCGCTGGGGTACGGAAACATCTCCAGGCAGTAGAATTTCTTCCGTGCCGGATCGGCGTCCGCATTGAACGTCCCTTCGCTCTCCCACGTATGCTGCCATTTTTTCTCGATGGATTGAAAATCGTAGCCCATAACCCTTCCTCCTTGATCACAGCGCCCGTTCGCAGGACAGACGCAAACGACCGTCCCGGAAGAAAGTCTTCTCTCGTGAAGGCTCTCTCCTTGAAAGGCCGTGTGCGTCCGTTTCAAAACAGTCGTCCGAAATGGTCTTGTACAGGTATTATATACCGGAATCGCCTGATTCCACTATCCGTTTTGTTTACGGGCGGCAGGCCGCGTGCGGCAGCCTGCCGCCTCCCATTGCCGACTATTGACGCTTACGCGTCGCCGCCGCCCGCTTTTTTCTTATCCTTGTCGAAGAACATCTCCATAAAGGGCTTCACCAGGTCGAGCGGCAGCGGGAAGATGGTCGTGGAGGATTTGTCTCCGCCGCTGACTTCGCGCAGCGTTTGCAGGTAGCGGAGCTGCAACGTGATGGGTGAAAGCTCCATCTGTTTTGCCGCCTCGCTCAGCTTCTGCGCAGCCTGGAACTCTCCCTCGGCGTTGATGATCTTCGCGCGGCGTTCGCGCTCCGCCTCCGCCTGCTTCGCCATGGCGCGCTTCATGCTCTCGGGCAGCTCAAGCTCCTTCAGTTCGACGGCGCTGACCTTGATGCCCCATGAATCGGTCCGCTCATCGATGATCTTCTGCAACTCGCTGTTGATTTTTTCCCTCGACGAGAGCACTTCGTCAAGATCGGCTCCGCCGACGACCGAACGAAGTGTCGTCTGCGAGAGAAGGCTTGTCGCAAGAATATAGTTCTCCACCTCGACCACGGAAAACGCAGGGTCCATGACGCGGAAATAGACGACCGCGTTGACCTTGATCGGGACGTTGTCCCGCGTGATGACCTCCTGCACCGGCACGTCGAGCGTCACCACGCGGAGGTCCACTCGCACCACCTTGTCGATGATCGGGATCACCAGCACGATGCCGGGTCCCTTCGCGCCGACAAGGCGTCCCACCCGAAAGACGACCACGCGCTGGTACTCGGGTACGATCTTCACCGCGGACGCCAAAATGAACAGAACAATGAGAATGAACCCGAAGGACGTCCCCAAACTGAGCAACAGCTCCAAAAGATCGACTACCATAGTTTATTCCTCCTTTTCTTCGCCGGGAAGCTCTTTCCCGGTCTCTCCACGAACAATCAGCGTAATTCCGTCGAGCTCTGTGACAAGCACCTCGTCACCCTTCGAGAAAAAGGCCCCCGAAGAGCTCCGGGCCTTCCAGATCTCTCCGTGACACCGGACCAGCCCTTCAGGGAGCAGGTCCTCCACGACCACAGCCTTCTTTCCTTTCATCCCTTCTCTGCCCGAGACAGCCTTCTTATTCATTGAACGAACAACGAGGAAGAGCGCGCCGAGGAAGAAGAGACCGAGTGCAAGGCTCATGCCGCCTATGACGCTCATGGATACGTTCAAAAGCTCACCCCCCGGAGCCCGAAAGAGAATCAGCCCCCCTGTCACAAGAGAAGCAAGGCCGAAAAGGCTCAGAATACCGATTCCGCCCACCATAAGATCGAGGACCAGCACGCCGATTCCTGCAACCAGGAGGACAATACCCGCCCAGTTGAACGGCAGCATCCGAAGTCCGAACGACCCCAGAAGCACCATCACGGCGCCGGCCGTTCCCAGCACAAACCCTCCCGGAGACATCACTTCGAGCACGATCATCAAAATTCCCGCCGTGAGCAGCAGATAGGCGATATCTGGGCTTGAGATGAACTGGAGCGCCTTCTCGCGCGACGTCATAGTGATTTCCACCGGCGTCCCGATATCCGGAACAAGCTCCTTCTCCTCGCCCCTCACGAGCACTCTTCTTCCGCGAACGCCGAGAAGCAGCGACTCCAAATCGGGAGCCGACAGATCCGCCGCCCCCTCGGCCAGCGCTTCCTCCGCTGTGAGCGAAATGCTATGGGTCACCATCCGCTCCGCCAGGTCCGCGTTCCTCTTTCTGAGCTGGGCGAGGGAGCGGATCTGGGCGGCCAGATCGTTGGTGATCTTCCGCTTCATTTCCTTGTCCGGCGCGTCCTGTCCCGACGCCATCACAGGATGGGCGGCGCCGACGTTCGTTCCGGGGGCCATCGCGGCTACGTGCGCCGCTTGCAGAATAAAGGCTCCGGCCGAGGCGGCCCTCGCTCCCTGCGGAGAGACCCAGACCACGACGGGAACAGACGATTCGAGTATCGCCGCGGTAATGGCCCTCATCGAGCTGACCAGGCCTCCCGGAGTATCCAGGCGAAAAATAACGAGTCCGCCTTTTTCCTCCTCTGCACGCGTAAGCACCGCGGCCACAAAATTTTCCATCGACACGCCCACCGTTCCGTCGAGCGCCGCGGAAAACACCTTGCCTTCCACGGACGGAACCGTACCAGCCTGCGCAGAAAACGCCGGACACGCACACAGTGCAAACAGCAAAACCAGGAACATGGCGCTCTTTTTTAAACAGTTATTCATGATATCACCGCCTTTAAAGCATCCTTGAGCGTCGAAACCCGGACGACATCAAGAGGGGCTTTTCCGCCTCCTCCTTCGCGGGCGCTGACGATCGCCTGTGTAAAACCCAGCCGCGCAGCTTCCTGCAAGCGCCTGGCCAGCCTGACCACCGGACGGATCTCCCCCGCGAGCCCGACCTCCCCCAGAAAGACGCAGTCTCCGGGAAGCGGAACGTCCCGCACCGCGGACGCGAGCGCCGCGCAGAGCGCCAGATCCGCAGCCGGCTCGCGCAAAAGAAGACCGCCCGCCACATTCACATAGATATCGAAGAGCCCGCACCCGATACCGCAGCGTTTGTCGAGCACCGCGGAAAAAAGCTGTATCTTGTTCACGTCCACTCCCCGCCCGGTGCGCTTGGGGTACGGGAAGGCAGTCGCGCTCGCCAGCGACTGAATCTCGGCAATGAGAGGAAGGCTTCCCTCCACCGCGACCGTCATCGCCACTCCGGGAACCGTCTCCGCCGCTTTGTTCCAGTACAGCCCGCTCACATCCGTGACAGGAACGAGGCCGGTCTCCGTCATCTCGAAGACGCCCAGCTCCTCGGTACTGCCGAACCGGTTTTTCCCCGCCCGGAGCATCCGGTAGGGAGAGTAGTCCTCTCCGGAGAAGGTGAGCACGCCGTCGACCATGTGTTCGAGGAGCATCGGACCTGCGATCCGCCCTTCCTTCGTAATATGCCCGACCAGAACTGCGGGTACGGAATGCTCCTTCGCCGCGGAGATGCACATCTGCGCCACGGCGCGAACCTGCGCCGGACTCCCCGGCCACCCGCCCTCGCCGTCTGCTCTCATTGCCTGTACGCTGTCCACCACAAGAAACTTCTTCCCCGGGAGCGATTCGAGCGCCGCTGCCATATCATTGGTGCAGACGAGATGCAGCTCGTCGGAGAGCACCCCCAGCCGCCTGGCCCGGAGCGCGATCTGCGAGGCCGATTCCTCGCCGGAGACGTAGAGGACGGAACCGATACTCTCCGCCATTGAGCCGCACGTCTGGAGCAGCAGCGTCGATTTTCCGATGCCGGGCTGTCCGCCGAGCAAGAAGACGCCCCCCGGAATCCATCCGCCGCCGATGACGCGATCGAACTCCTCGATCCCGGAAGAAACACGCTCCGGCGGAAGCACATCCGTAGCCTTGACGCTCTTGGTCTTCTGCGGTGTACTCACGCCGGATGCTGAAGCGGCAGTTCCTTTTTCAAGCGACCCCCACTCGCCGCAGGAGGGACATCTTCCCGCCCACGAAGCGGAGGACGCCCCGCAGGCAGAGCAGAAATACCGTACGGATTCAGCCTTCGCCATACCTCTCGCCTCCCAGCTCAGTGTATCTCTCCCGCTTTCTCCTGTCGAGAGGCTTTACACTTTTACAATACAATGATATCATGCCGTGAGTATTAAAGACATTAAGGTGATAATCTACCCAGCTAAAGTGAGGAAATGACAATGACAATACAAATCAAGAGGGTACACATATGAACCGCCTTCCGCGCGGCTGCGCCAACGTCGGGGGGGATCTTGCGGCGGCAATGGAAGAGTGCAAACGGGTCTTTCTTTCGCTCTTCGAGCAATGGGGCTACCGACCATTCCTGCCTTCGGGTCTTCAGCTTCTCGAATCTTCATGGGAGCGGCTGCCGTCGCTCTTCCGACAAAAACTCATCGCGGTGAACTCCCCGTACGGCGAGCCGTGCTGCCTCCGCGGCGACATCACGCTGGCGACCGTCGCCTACCTCGCCTCGCACCACTCGCCCGAGGAGCGTCCGCTGCGAATCTGCTACTCGGACAGGGTGTACGCGCGGGCGGAAAAACCCCGCCTTGCGATGGAATCATTCCAGATAGGCGCGGAGCTGCTCGGGTGGGAACGGCAGGGCGCGGACGCGGAGATGCTCTTTCTTCTTCTCCGGATGCTCGACGAAATCGGACTGGAGAAGAGCATTCTCCTCCTCGGCGACGCAACGTTTCTGGCAAAGGCGGTCTCCGAGATCGAATTTTCGGCCGCCGAGAGGATCGTCGGCGCCCTTCAGAAAGGATCGCTGATAGAATACGCCGCCCTCCTCGACGAGGAGAACATCCCCGACTTCTACAGGGCTATTCTCCAACGTATTCCCGAGCTTCACGGCGGTCCGGAGGTGCTCGAAGAAGCGGCGGCGCTCTGGGGAAGAGGCGCTCCTCTCCTCTCGCTCAAGAACGTCGTCTCCACGCTGACGGCGCTCGGCTACGGCGACCGTATCGCCATCGACCTGTCGCTCGTCCGCGAACTCGGCTACTACAGCGGACCGATCTTCGACGTCTATTCCGAAAACTACGGACAGTCTCTCGGAGGCGGAGGGAGGTACGACCGGCTGCTCTCGCTCTGCGGACTCCAGGGGCAGGCGATGGGGTTCGGACTGGATCTCCAGCATATCGCGTCGCTCTCAAAGTTTCGCACGCGTTCCCCTTCCGTCATGGCCTGGTTCGCGAATCTCTCGCCGGACGAGGCGTTGCGGCGGGCTGAACGCCTGGCGACGGGAGGGAGGCCGCTCGAAATGAGCTGGTGCGCCGACAGGGCATCCTCCCTCGAGAACGCCACCCAGCGGGGGTGTTCCTCCTGGGTCGATCTCTCGGACGGCTCGACGCTTGATCTTGCGACGAAAGCGGATGGCCGGACGCTCCCCGGAAAGGAGGAGCTTCCATGCTGACCATCGCCCTGCCTACAGGACGGGTCTTCTCCGAAGCGGCGGAGCTGCTCATGGCCGCCGGGCTGCCGGCGTCGTCCCTCGCCTCGCCCGGACGCAAGCTCGTCATCGAAGAGGGCGACTTCCGCTACATCCTGGCGAAACCATCGGACGTCCCGCTCTATGTGAGCTACGGAGCAGCCGACCTCGCCTTCGCCGGCGGGGACGTTCTCCAGGAGAGCGCGCTGCCGCTCGTCGAGATCCTCGACACGGGGAGAGGGCGCTGCCGAGTCGTCGTCGCCGGGCCCGCCTCGCTCGCTGAGAGATTCCGCGGGCACCCCTCCGAGCGGATGTGGCTCAAGGTGGCCACCAAATACCCGCGCATCGCGGACAATCACTTTTCCTCCAAGGGCGCGCAGGTGGACATCATCCACCTCCACGGCTCCATAGAACTTGCGCCGAAGCTTGGACTGAGTGATTGCATCCTTGACATTGTCCAGACCGGCGGTACACTGAAGGCCAACCACCTCGAAGTGCTGGAGCACGTCTCCGACGTCTCGCTCAGGCTGGTGGCGAGCAAAAAGAGCGTCGCCCTCCGCTGGGACGACATCCGGGCGGTGAGCAGGGCGATCAGAAGCCGGTGCAAGGAGGTTCGGTCATGATCGAAAAAGAACGGACAACGAAAGAAACCTCGGTCTCTCTGCGCTTGGATCTCGACGGCGGAGACCGGCGCATCGAAATTCCGTGCGGCTTTCTGCGCCACATGCTGGAACTCTTCGCTTTTCACGCCGGAATCGGCCTCGACGTGACGGCTACCGGGGACGTCGACGTGGACTGTCACCACGTGACCGAGGACATCGGCATCTTGCTGGGGAAGGCGTTCGACCAGATCCGCTCCGGCCGGAACATCCAGCGCTACGGCTGGTGCGCTCTTCCAATGGACGGCTCCCTTGTGCTGGCCGCCGTCGATTTCAGCGGCAGGGGGCAGTTCGAATGGAAGGGGGCGTTTCCTGCGGAGCGGTGCGGCGACTTCGACATGGAGCTCATACCCGAGTTCTGGCGCGCGGTCTGCCGCGAGGGGAGAATCACCTTCCACGCGCAGACCCTCGCATGCGACAACGCGCACCATCTTGCGGAGGCGCTCTTCAAGGGAGCGGGCGGGGCGTTCCGCCAGGCCCTCTCCCCCGCCGGCGAGCTGCAAAGCACGAAGGGAACGCTCGCATGATCGCCCTTGTGGACTACCAGGTGGGAAACACGGGAAATGTACGCCGAGCCTTCGAGCGCCTCGGTGAGAAGGTCTGTCTGCTCCACTCTTCGGACGAACTCGGCGACCGTGTTTCGGTCGCGGTGCTTCCCGGAGTCGGGGCATTCGGTCCGGCTTCGGAACGTCTCGCGGTCTCGGGGTGGCGCGAAGCTCTTCGATCATGGGCGCGTTCCGGACGGCCGCTCCTCGGCATCTGCCTCGGGATGCAGCTTCTGTGCGAAAGGGGGCTTGAGGACGGGGAATACGAAGGCCTGGGGCTGATTCCGGGAACGGTGCTCCCCCTTGCAGCGTCCAAAATTCCTCACATGGGGTGGAATACCGTGGAATGGACGCGACAACCTCCGTCGTTTTCGCCGTCATCCCCGGACGGTTCATTCTTCTATTTCGTGCACAGCTTCGCGCTCCCGGAAGGCGAATGCACAACAGGACGGACCACGCTCGAAGGGGAAGTCTTCTCGTCGATGGTGCTGAAGGGCTCCGTGGCGGGATTCCAGTTTCACCCGGAGCGCAGCGGCCCCGAGGGAGTCGCGCTGCTGGGCGAGACCGTCAGGTTCCTACGAAAGGAGGGCGCTCCGCGATGATCGTTTTTCCCGCGATGGACCTCTACGGAGGCGAGATCGTCCGCCTCAGGCAGGGAAAGTTCAGCGACAGGACCGTCTACCCGGCGAAGATCGGCGAGACGGCGAAAAGCTTCCTTGAGGCCGGATCCGAATGGATTCACCTGATCGACCTGCAGGGGGCCGAGGAGGGAACGCCGCGCCATCTTCCCGTCATCGGCCTGCTCAAGAAAACAGGGCTCCTTGTCCAGTACGGCGGAGGTCTCCGTTCCGAGGAGGACATAGCCGCCGCCTTCGAGGCCGGCGCCGACAGAATCTACTTGGGGAGTATTCTCGTGAAGGACCGTTTCCTTGCGGGCAGGATGTACGACGCTTACGGACCGAAGGTCATTCCCGCAGTGGATATCCGCAACGGCGATGTGGTAATCTCCGGCTGGAAGGAACCGGGGGGCATCGCTCCCGAAGCGCTGATCGAAAGGCTGCGGGCGATAGGGTACCGCCTCTTCCTCATCACGGCGGTGCACCGCGACGGCATGGAGACAGGCCCCGACAGGGAGATGTACCGCCGCCTTCTCTTCCGCTTTCCGCATATCGGAATCATCGCCGCGGGGGGGCTCTCCTCGCTGGAGGACATACGGAACCTGAAGGAGGACGGGCTCGCGGGCGCAGTCCTCGGCAGATCGCTCTACGAGGGGAGCATTCGCTTGACGGACGCGCTCCGCGAGGGCGCTTCATGCTGACACGGCGAATCATCCCGTGCCTCGACGTGCTCGGGGGGCGCGTGGTGAAGGGCGTGAACTTCATCAACCTGCGCGACGCGGGAGACCCCGCGGAGCTGGCGCGCACCTACATGGAAGAGGGCGCCGACGAACTGGTCTTCCTCGACATCACGGCCTCCGCCGAACGCAGGCGGACGATGCTCGAATGGGTCTCGCGGGTGGCGGACACCCTCTTCCTCCCCTTCACCGTCGGAGGGGGCATCTCCACGGTGGAGCAGGCTCGCGAGATCGTCGCGCTCGGCGCGGACAAGATTTCTCTGAACACCGCCGCCGTGCGGAACCCGCAGCTCATCGCCGACTGCGCCAGGCTCCTCGGTAGGCAGGCCGTCGTCCTCGCCGTGGACGCGAAGGAAACGCCGTCCGGCGACTGGGAGGTGTTCGTCGACGGCGGTCGCACCCCGACCGGACTGGACGTGCTCGAATGGATCAGGGAGGGCGCACGCCTCGGATGCGGCGAGATCCTGCTGACCTCGATGGACCGCGACGGCGCGAAGAGCGGTTACGACAACCGTCTGCTCTCGAAGGCGGCCTCCTCCGTCTCCGTCCCGCTGATCGCCTCGGGCGGCGCCGGGAGCATGGAGCACATCCTGGAGACCTTCCGCGCAGGGAGCGACGCCGCACTCGCCGCCTCCATCTTCCACTACGGGGAAATCCGCATCGGCGATCTCAAACGATATCTTGCCGGGCAGGGAATCCCCGTCCGGCCGACAGGGAGCGTGCGCTTCGAATGAACATTGCGCTGGATTCCGTGAAATTCGACGAACAGGGGCTGGTCCCGGTCATCGTCCAGGACGTCCTCTCGGGGGAGGTTCTCATGATGGGGTGGGCAAACCGCGAGTCTCTGGAACTGACCGCCTCGACGGGCGATATGACCTTCTGGAGCAGATCGCGGAAGGAGCTGTGGCGGAAGGGAGCGACAAGCGGCAACACGATGAAGGCGCTCGAACTGCGGGCCGACTGCGACGGCGACGCGCTCCTCGCGCTCGTGGAGCCGTCGGGACCCGCCTGCCATACCGGAGAGCGTTCCTGCTTCTTCAACCTGCTCACCGACCTGTGCGAGGGAAAAGGGACGTTTCCGGGCGTTCTCTGGCGCTACCTGGAGCAGCGCCGTTTCGACGACCCTTCCGAGAGCTACACGGCGCGGCTCCTCTCGCGGGGCACGCGGCGGGTCGCGCAGAAGGTCGGGGAGGAGGGCGTCGAAACGGCGCTCGCGGTCGCCGCAGGGGACAAGAAGGAAACGATCTGCGAAGCCGCCGACTTGCTCTACCACCTTCAGGTCGCCTTGCTGGCGGCGGGTTTAAGCCCGAGGGATGTCTACGCGGAGCTTGAACGGCGTCACGGCGCTCCTGCTCAGGGGCAGAGCACGGCTCTTCCCTCCTGACCTTTCAGCGCCATCGCGATCTCCTCGAAAGAGGGCGCTTCGAGCAACATCACGGTGCACCGATCCCTCGCTATAGTACTAAGGCGATGGGAATCGGAAGAGCGGATGAAGACTCTCTCCGGGTACCGCGCTTTCCACTCTGAAAATGCGGCATGGGACACCGCCGGGGAGAGTTCGAGGGCGTGGCACGGGAACTCGTCGGGAATCCTCCCGAGCACCGACTCGTACGAGAACGACGGCCTGTCGATATGGGCCGGGATAACAAGCGCGCCCCGTTCGTACGCCTCGGACGCGACCTCGTCGACCGAATAGCCGACTCCCTGG